>NZ_JBEPBF010000021.1:0-103439 GCF_040298985.1 Streptomyces sp. NPDC001093
TGTTCAGGCGAAGGCCGCCTTCACGTACGGCGGATACCAGACCGAGTGATCAAGTTCGACGCACCATTCGACGTCGGAGGTTAAAGCTCAAGCTAAGGCGTGTTTGAGATGTGCTCATGGTCCTTGACGTATCAGGGTGAGTTGGACGGTGGCTTCGTAGCGGACGGCGAGCTTGTCGTACCGGGTCGCGACGCCGCGGGTCTGTTTCAGCAGCCCGATCCGGCACTCGATCTTGTGCCTGCCCTTGTACACAACGCGGTCGAAGCCGGGCGGCCGTCCGCCGGCCGTACCGCGCCGCAGACGGTGTCCGGCCCGGTCGCGCTTCTCCGGGATGGTGTGCGGGATCTGCCGTCGTCGCAGGTATTCGCGGATGGCCCGGGAGGATCGGCCCGGTCGGCCAGTACGTGGCCCGGCTGGGGTGTGTGGATGCCCGTCGCCGGCACGCGGGACAGGGATGCGGTCTATGACTTCGGTGAACACCGGAGCGTCGACTCGCTGTCCGGCGGTGACTACGGCCGCCAGGATGTGGAAGGACGCGTCGACGGCGAGGTGCAGCTCGGTGGTCAGGCCACCGCGCGAGGGGCCCAGCGCGTGGTCGTCCGGCTCGGGCGCCACGCCGTTGGCGGACGCCCGGTCCGGACTGTGAGCCCCCTTCTTGCGGGCCTCGGTCGCGTGCTGCTGGGCCCGGCAGACGGTCGAGTCGACCGACACCTCCCAC
This sequence comes from Streptomyces sp. NPDC001093, assembly GCF_040298985.1. NCBI lineage: Bacteria > Bacillati > Actinomycetota > Actinomycetes > Kitasatosporales > Streptomycetaceae > Streptomyces > Streptomyces sp. NPDC001093. The sequence goes on from NZ_JBEPBF010000021.1 coordinate 719, forward strand.
TCTGTGCCCGGCCGCATCCGCTGCGACCTGCAGCCTCTGCAGCACCGTCGCCCACGTGCCGTCGATCTGCCAGCGCCGGAAGAGGGTGTGCGTGGTCTCCCAGGGACCGTAACGCTGGAGCACGTCCCGCCAGGGCGTGCCGGGTCCGCGCCCGCCACCAGATCCTGTCGAAGACCTGCCGACGGTCGCGTGTCGGCTGGCCTATCTTCGGTATCGGCGGCAACAGCGGTGCCAGCCACCACCCTTGTTTGTCCGTCAGATCGCCCCTAGCCACCCCGTGATCGTTTCAGGGCCTTGATCGACATCTGCAACACGACCTAGGGGCGCGTATCTGGTCGTGATCAATGAGCCTCGCAGCTTCCAGGGCTGGTGCCAGCCTGGGGTACGGGCCCGGCGATCTACGGCTGCGCTCCTGCTGATTGACGGAATCTCACCGCTCCGCCCTTGTCGGCCGTGAGCCCGCGCCCCTCAGGGGCCGGTGTCATCCCCAGGTCTGACGCGGCTTCGCGCGGTCCGACCGAAGTCGCCCATCGGAACGGGAACTGCGGCTGACTTCACGGCCTGCTTACGCCGGGACGATGGAGCGGTCCCCGGAAGGCAGTACCCCTACGGACAAGCGAGCGTCGTGAGCGTCACCGGATCCAGTACGGCGGTGTCCGGCCTCGGTGCCGTGGGACAACCGACAGCGAGAGGAAGTACCGAAGATGGCCAAGCTGCAGAGCCTGGACCCGAATACGCCGATGTTCGCGCAGTTCAAGGAGAAGACCGGACCCATCGTCCTGGCCAACACCTTCTTCGTCCCGAAGGAGAGGACTGAAGCATTCCTGGGCCTCTTTCGAAGGCAGGCGGAGTTCATGAAGGCTCAGCCGGGATTCGTCTCCCTCCAGATGCACAAGGGAACGGCGGACAGTCAACTCATGATGAACGTCGCGGTCTGGGAGTCGACCGAGGCGCTCGCCACGGCTTTCGGCAGCCCGGAGTTCCAGCGCATGGCGGCCGAGTTCCCCGACGACATCGTGTCGTACCCGCACATTTTCGAGCAGATCGATGTATGACACGGCAGCTGTGGCCGGGGGAGGGCAGCCGGAGAAGCCCCGCCCTCACCCGGGCAGTCTCCCATCCATGTACCATGCCGGTCGCCAAGGCCGTACACCCGGGCGAGGCTGGACTCGGTGACGAGCCAGTGAGCGCCGGAGACGATGCGGACGAGGCGTTCCTCGTCCCATGCCGGGCGGACGAGGGCCTGGTGCTCACCGCACTCGGCGAGCCCGGCGTCACCGGCCTCGTACAGTGCGGCGAAGCGCATCGGATGGGTTATGACCAGCACGTGAGGGACGATCGAAAGCCAGCGGGGGCCTGATTCTGGAATACTCGCCTCAGGGGTGGGGTGATGCGTCTCAGGGCGTTCTATGGCAGACGCCTATGCGGGTGACGTCTTCCGGCGTCGCGGACTGCCGACCAGTCTCCCGTTTGGACACCTTGGCCTGTGGCCACCCCAGCAGGGCCGCCAGATCCCGTTGCGTGCGCTGGCCGCGCAGCTCATGGAGCCGACGGCCGAGCGCCTCGCGGGCTTGCTGGAAGTCCGTGGTCACAATGGGAAGTTACCCGCTGATCCCGGTCGAATGGCCCAGCGTGGTGCGAGGCAGCCTTGCGGGCCTGGCGTAGCGGAGGTCGCATGCTGGAGCGCGGTGAACATGCTGCCGTACTCGGCGAAGCTGATCGGCTGCGGCACGTGCACGGGCTCCTTCGGGCCGAAGTTCGCAAGCGGCTCGCGAGGCACGGTCACGTCGGCTCCGCCGTCCGTGAGGTCGAGTGCGACGGCTCGGCGGGGTCGGTGACGGGATCGCCCCGCACGACGTAGGTGTCGGTGCCGGGCTCGGTGTTCAGGGTGGTGTATCCGTCGTTGGCCAGAGTTCGTGCCGACCCTTCACAGTCGCCGGGTCATGGGGTGTCCCTTCGTCCCGTAGGTGATGTGCCCGCGCGCGCCGCAGTCGCCGTGGATATCGGGAGTCGACGGGCGCTACAGGCCCGTGCCGACCGACGGTTTCAGATGCCGAGAGGGAGACCAAGGGGGGAGCCCACAAGAGTGCTGACGGGTTTTTCGAGAAGACCGTCGGTGATGTCGTCGGTGCCCTGTGCCTGGGCGGCTGTGGCGGGGACGATCACTCCGAGGGAAAGCAGTGCGCTCACTGCTGCAACGGTCATGATGCGGCGGACAGACATCACGGTGATTCCCTCTTGGTGGGGAGAAAACGCTGGACGTATGGACGGGCAAGAGACTTTCCACCTGCCTGGCCCGTGCACGCTTTACGTCAATCGTTTGAGGGACGGCCGTACCCGCCACAGAGGCTTGATAGAGGCATTGAGAGGCTCCTGCACGGAGTACAGGGGCCCTCTGCCAGGCGTCCCGGGTGAACGGCACACGGGTCCGTTCACGGACTTGTGTCCTGGACGGAATCGCCCGAGGCGGAAGCGCCAGGCCGGGGAGCCGATCCCGTGCAGCACTGTAGGCGGCGACGTCCTCCGGACGGGTGCTGATCGTCGGGGCCGTCAATCGGTTCCAGTCGACACCGGCAACCGCGCCGCGCTGTGACGGGTGGCAGCGTGGTCGCCCGCTGGCAGTCATTCACAGGGTGGTGCGACAAGATGACGCACTATGTTCATCGTGTTGTCACCTTCATGCGGGCCGACACCGGAAGTGTGGCGGGTGTAAGGCGGGTGACGGAGAGGCCCTGAAACGTGACGGTGTGGTGGCGGGGAACGGTGAGCGCGGGTCGCTCAAGGACATGGATGCCGGTGGTGGCCTGGGCGGTGACGCGAGCGGTACTGCTGCTGACGCTCTTCGGCGCCCTGCGCTTCCCCGGTGACGACGTCCGCCCCGACGTGGTCGTGATTTACCACGGCTGGTACGAACGGCTGCTGACCGGCAGTTTTCCGGTCGGCGACGTCACCTGGCAGTACCCGCCCGCTGCGGCGGCGGCCTTCCTCGCCCCGGCACTGCTGCCGTTCCTGACGTACTCGCACGCCTTCTACCTGCTCGCCTGCGCTGCCGACGCGACGGTCCTGGCGATGCTGCTGCGGGCAGGGCGGGCCCACGGCCGGGACCTGGCCGGCGCCTGGCTGTGGGTCGCCGGGGTCGCCGTGCTCGGCCCGCTGGCGCTGGCCCGCTACGACGTGATGGTCACCGCCCTCGCGGTCGCCGCCCTGCTCGCCGCGGCCCGGCACCCTCGGGTGGCGGGCGCGCTGGCCGGGATCGGCGCGCTGGTCAAGGTGTGGCCGGTACTCGTGCTCGCCGGTGTGCGGCCGGGCCGCGCGACCCGCCGCTCCTGGGGGGCGGCGCTGGTCACCACCGTCGGTGTCAGCGCCGTGTTCGTGGCGTCCACCCGGGGACCGTTCGCGTTCCTCACCGAGCAGCGTCAGCGCGGTGTCGAGATCGAGTCGCTGGGCGCCCTGCCGTTTCATGTCCTGCGCTGGCTCGGCCTGTGGCACGGCACCTCCCGGCTGCACTATGGGTCGTTCGAGTTCCTCGGCCCGTATGTGCCCACCGCGGCCCGGATCGCACTGGCCTGCGCGGTGCTGGCCTTCTGCTGGCTGGTCTGGTGGCGGGTACGCGCCCGCACTTTCAGCGACGTCGTGCTCTACGACGCGGCGTTCGCCGCGGTGCTGGTCTTCGTCACCACCAGCCGGGTGATCAGCCCGCAGTACCTGATCTGGCTGCTCGGGCTCGGCGCGCTCTGTCTGACCAGCCGCTCCACCGTCCAGCGCCGCCCTGTGCTGCTCATCCTGGCCGCGTGCTTCTTCACGGTGCTCGAATTCCCCGTCGGCTTCGGCCCGGTCGTGCGGAGCAATCTGCCGGGCATAGTCGTACTGCTGATCCGCGACGGGCTGCTGCTCGTGGCGATGGTCTCGGCCTGCCGCCGGCTCTGGCGCAGTACGGCCTCGCGGCAGGGAGCGACGCCTGACGACGCGGCTTCCTCGGACGCGGACTACGCTGTGGCACAAGCGGGTTGAGCCACCTCAGGGCCAGGGGCCAGGGGCCAGGGGCGTCAGCCCTCGCCCCGGTGGGTCCAGGCGTGGAGTTCGGCATCCACCGGGCGGTCCATGGCCATGGACATCTCCGACCCCATGACGTTCCTGGCGAGCGAACGCAGGCGTTCGAGGGCTTCGGCACGCTGGTTGCCCTCGCCGGGCGGCAGGTCCCGCGCGCGATGCGCCGCCGGACCGATGACATGGGCGCGGATCAGCACCATGCTCACAACCCCGGACGAGCAACGTGCCTACGAACGGCGGCAGCCGGCAGCCGGTAGCCGGCGAAGACGAAGAGCGGCGGCCAGGCCCGAATCTAGATTGGTGGTCGTGAACGACAGCAGAGGAATCTCGCCTCAAGAGGCCACCGACATCCTGCGGAAGCGGATCCGGCACGGCGAGTTCACCACGACCGGCAGACTGCCGTCCCAGGAGAAACTGGCCGAGGAACTCGGTGTGTCGCGCCGTGCCGTCCGCCAGGCCCTGCAGGCGCTGCAGGACGAGGGACTGCTGGGCAGAACCGGAAAAGGCGGCGTCGCCCGCCTCGCCGAACCGCCCGTCGCCGACGAGGTGCCGCAGCCCAGCCGTGCGCCTGGCACATCGGCTGGAGGCGGCGTTCCTGGCGCCCCACGTGCAGATCGACGCCGTATGTCTCACTGCCGAGTCGCTGATGGTCTTCATGGACGCTCCGCTGCGTCTCGTGGTATTGCGTCGAGCCGAACCCGATTCGGTCACGGCACGCATCATCCTGCCGGCCAGGGAACACAGACTTCTCTACCCCGCCCCCTTGCAGGGCTGGGGCAGGGACGCGGCCGTCGACGCGGCTGTCCATGAGCGCTCCGAGCGGTTATTCGACGCACAGATCGAGGTGCTCAGGCTCCAATTCGACCGCTTGCGGATTCGGCACGGAATCAACGCCGAGGTGAGGTTCCGCGTCGCGAACAACTCGCCCTACCAGCAGCTCTATCTGCTCAACAGGACAGAAGTTCTGTTCGCGCACTACAAGATGACGGAGCGGACCGAGGAGATCTATGGCAACGAGGTACCGTTGCGGGACACATCGGGAAGCCAGCACCTGCTCTTCCCCTTCGACGGCCGCCACAGTGAACGGGACAGCATGCTCGTTCGCGACACCCAGGAATGGTTCGACGCGTTCTGGGACGGCCTGGGCCCGATCTGATGAACACTTCGGCGACGGACCAGGGAACGAGGCGGGCACAGGCGGATCCGAATCGGGGATGTGCGCCACCGCGCCACCGGAGTATCCGCGTCCGCATGGTGAAACGTGGGGAAAGCGGGCCTTGGAGGGCTGCCCTGTGCGGGCATGCCGTCCCTTCTGTAGCCGATGTCCGTGATGACGGTGAACTGGCCGAGGACTCCGAGGCGGTAAGCGTGGCGGACGGCCGTGGTGGCGCGGGATGACTTCCTGCTGCGGGAGCCGTGGATCGTCGCGACGCCTACGTCTTCCACGGCACGGTCACCCTCGCATGCATGGTCCGTGCTGAGCATCGGGAGCTTTTCACTGGTCACCGGTCTGTCGATCACCGCCTTGCGGCACAACGACGACGCAGGGCTGCTGAAACCCGCCTACGTCGACCCCGACACCGGATACCGACGGTGCCGGTCCGGCCAGTTTGACGAGGCGCGTCTGTATGCCACGTCGCGCCGTCTCCAGGTTTCTCCAGGTTCCCGTCGATGCGATGCGCGGTTGGCGAACACGGCGCCGGTGCTGTGCTTGCCGAGCACCGGTGAGCGCCTGCAAGCCAGAGTCGACACGCTGACGAAATTCATCGAGACCGTCGATGGATACTGCGATGGTCGCCCGGCAGCCGCGAACTACCGGGCACCCGAGGGGCAGTTCAGCGCAGCAGCGGCTCCCCGGGGGTGCGCGCCGAGAGGTCAGGGTGTGGGCGCCTGCAGGAGGGCGGCGAACTGCTCCAGGGCGAGATCGGTACGCTCGCGTTCGCCGGTGGTGGTGAGGTCGAACAGCAATCCTCGTATGACGGCCATGACGAGGGTAGGGGTGGCGGTGTCGTCGTTCCCGGTGGCGATGTCGGCGAAGACGGTGCGCAGTGGGCCGAACCAGTCGGTGACGGCCCCCGCCTGGTCCGGGTAGTGCTCTGGGTGAGCCAGCAGGTCGGCGTGGACTTCGAAGAACAGCCGGACGAACGGGGCGCGTTCGGGCGCACTCAGCCACGTCCAGATCCCGCGCAGCCGCTCCTGGACGGTGGCGCCGCTCGGCGGCAGGCCGTGCGCGAGGCGCTCAGCGCCGCGTCGGCGCGCCTCGGCGAGAACCGCGGCCACCAGTTCCTGCTTGCTGCCGAAGTCGTAGAGCAGCATCCGCGGGCTGGTACCCAGTGCCACGGCCAGCGGACGAAGACTCAACCCCGCCAGCCCCTCCGCGAGGACATGGTCGGTGGCCTGTGCCAGAACGCGGTCACGCCGGACGGGATCGGCAGGTCGTCCCACGGTGTGCACCGTCCTCTCGTGCGATAGTGCCGTGCAAGTATATGACACGGGTGTTTCACTAACAGAAGGAGAGCCGTGGAGACCGACGGCGTACACGAGCTCGACCGGGCACTGGTCCTGGGGCCCGGCGGGCGTCTTGGCATCGCATGGACGGCCGGACTGGCAGCAGGCCTGCGCAGCTTCGGGGTGGACCTGGGTGAGGCCGATCTCATCGTGGGCACCTCCGCCGGAGCGATCGTCGGCGCAGTCCTCGCCACCGGGCAGGACCCCGCCCGCCTCGCCACCGCTTCCGTCCGGCGCCCCGCTGACGTTTCGTCCGCGCCGCGCCGCCCCGATCCGGCTGTGACGGGTGCGGTGTTCGCCGTCCTCGGCGCCCCGGGCCTGGACCCTGCCGATGCTCGTCGCCGGGTGGGTCGCATCGCCCTGGAGACAGTCGACGCGGAGGCGGAGAACCAGCTGATCGCCCAGCGCGCCGCGCTGATCGCTGCCGACAGCTGGCCGCGGCGCCCTCTGCTGATCCCGGCCGTTGACGCCGAGACCGGTGAGCCGATCGTGTGGGACGCCGCCGCGGGCGTCCCACTGGTACGCGCGGTCGCCGCGTCCAGCGCCTTCCCCGGGATCGAGCCGCCAGTCGCCATCGGCGGCCGCCGCTACCTGGACGGCGCCCTGCGAGCCGGCACCAACACCGACCTGGCGGGCGACGCCCGCACGGTGGTGGTGGTCGACCCGCTCGCCCACCGCCACCCCCACCCCACAGTCGACGGCGCTCACATCCTGGCTCCCGATCCGGCCGCGGTGCGCCTCCTGGACACCGAGCAGAGCGACCCTGAAGCGTGGAAGGCGGCCTACCAGGCGGGCGGGGCCCAGGCCCGCGCGGCAGCTGAGGGACTACGCGCGCACTGGCGGCCTGCCTCGGCCCGGGGCTGAAGGGACAGCATTCGTCGCCTGGTGTCCGTGCCGTCGTGACCAATGCGATCGGGAACGTCGGGACAGTGGTCGGCTGTCTTGTGGTGATCGACGGCTCGGCCGGTTCATGCCTGGAACTCGGTGAGATCGATGGCGTGAACGCGCAGCGGGTAGCCGTACACCGGGTGTACCGTCTCTCGCTCGGGCACCATGCCGAGCTTGCGGATGACGTTCTCAGAGGCGTTGTCACCCACCCGATTGATGCTGATGACGCGGTCCAGGCCGCGGTCCTGGAGAGCGAACTCAAGCGTGGCGTGGGCGGCTTCGGACGCGTATCCCTGGCCCCAGAACTGTGAGCCGATCCGCCAGCTGATCGCCACGGCCGGCATCACCTCCGGCATGAACTCGGGCACGGACAGTCCCGTGAAGCCGATCAGTTCGCCCGAGGCCAGCAACTCGACGGCGAAGAGTCCGAAGCCCTCCTCGTCCCACTCCTCCTCCCACCGCTCGATGTCCTCGGCCGTGTGGTCCAGGTCGCGTACCGAGCCGTCGCCGATCCAGCGCATGACCCGGGGGTCCGCGTTGATGTCCGCCATCGGTGCGAGGTCGTCGTCGTGCCAGCTACGGAGGAGGAGGCGGGGTGTGCGGATCTCGGTCATGCGCCCATCCTGCCGAAGGCGACGGCCTCATCGGTAATCCGGCACTCGCCCGCGCTACTGCCTCATGCCCTCCCCGTGCCCGGCCTGTCCCGGCTCTCCCAGCTCGCAGAGTCGTGTGGCGTTGGGCGTCACAGGGATGTGACGGCCCGGCACTCCGGTGCGTTGTAGGAGTGGGCTCAGGGACCCAGGGGCCTCGTGACATCCGCTCGCCCCCTATTCCGAGCGGGTGGTCGCGCAATGAGGGGCAGGCAGGTGAATCCCCCGTCGTCTGCCTGCCCCATGCGCATTCCCCCACGAAGGCTTCCGTGCAGGGTCTGCTTGCGGACCGCTACAAGTTGTAGGAGTTGACGTCGTCAGCATGTACGACTTCGGCGCGCACCATGACCAGCCCCACCTGGTCATGGAACTCGTCGACGGCTGGAACCTGGCTCAGGAACGCTCCCTGCGCGGCGCCCTGCCCCCGGCCGAGGCGGCCGCCATCACGGCCCGGGCGGCCGCCGGCCTCTGCGCGGCACACCAGGAGGAAGTGGCCCAGCGGGACGGCGAACCCACCAACGTGATGCTGGCCGCCGACCGCGCGGTGAAGATCACCGACTTCGGCATCGCACGCTTCCCCGAGGAGGTCGCTGGCGCCCTGACCGCCAAAGGCAAGATCATCGGCACCGCCGACCACCTGGCTCCGGAACGCGCGCTGGGCCGTCCCGCGCAGCCCGCGTCCGACGTCTACTCCCTCGGGTGCGTCCTGTACGAACTGCTCACCGGGCGGCCTCCGTTCAGCAGAGCCATGTCACCGGCCGTGGTCCAGCAGTACGTCAGTGCCACACCGGGCACCGGCCGACCGCCTGCGCCCCGGCGTACCGTAGCCGCTCTCCGACTACGTGCTGCGCATGCTCGTGAAGGACCCGGCCCACCGGCCCACTGCCGAGCAGGCAGCCGCTTGGGTGGCCGCGCAGCACGTCACACCTCGACCGGCCGAGCACGACGGCACCACCCTCATGCCCGCCCTGGCAACTCCATCGTCTCCGGCACTGCACGCCGGTAAATCCCGCGCAGCACGCACTCCCGCCCCAGCGGTCGCCGCAAACCGGCCTCCAAGGCCGTTCTCGCCGGCGTCGGCCTCGCGCTGGTCGCCGGGGGCTACGGCCTCGGAGCCTCGCTGAATTCAGGTGCCACGGCGCCCACGTCTCCGGCTTCTCCCTCACCCGCCCGCATCGCATCAACACCCGCCGGTCGGACCCCGGCCACGCCTGGACGCCGGCTATGACTGCCAGCCCGTCTACACGGAGCCGGCCGAGCGCGGCATCACTGCCGAGATCACCGAGCGTGGCACCAGGACCCCGATCCGGGCCGACGGCCGCTGGGTTGTGGAGCACACGAACTCGTGGTTGAACAGCTTCGGCAGACTCCGGCGCAACACCGAACGCAGCCGGATCCGCGCCGAGTTCTACCTCGCCCTTGCCACAGCAATCATCACCGTGCGTAGCCTCATCCGGCGGGCCTGGTACACCCGCCGCTGGGACACCCGACCCGCCGGCCCCCGCATCCCATAACCCCAGCTCACGCCCGACTGGCGGACGCTCTCACTCGTGAGGTGCACCAGCACCTGGCTCCGTACGACGGGTATCCGGACGGCCACGGCATCACACCGCGGATCGCCCGCCCGGGAAATGGACTCGAGCCGACCACTTGGCCGGCCAGCGGCCGCACGGCGTTCCCGAGCGTTTACAACAGCGCCGGGTGGAACACCCAACATCGGGGAGGCAGGCTGTAGTCATGCGGTCGCTCATCCGCCCGTCCAGTCCATCTGCGGCGGGCGGTCATAGCCCGATCCTCTGCAGAGTCGCGCAGTGTGTGCCATTCGTGATCATACTGCTCGCGCTGGGGATCGAGCTTTCCCCTGCACACGCGGTGATCACCGGTCCTCTCCTCGCCGCCATGCCGGCATTGGCCGCGCTGACGATGGGCCCCAAAGGCACCCTTTCAGCAGCGGCCGGAGCCTTCACCGTCACCGTCATGACGGCCACCCTGCACCACAGCTGGGGAGGCCAGGTCTACAGCAACCTCGTCTCCCTCCTCGTCGTGACGGCAGCAAGCGTCACCATGAGTAAGGCAATGCACACGCGCAGGCAGAGCGAGCTCAACCAGGTCCGCCGGGTCGCCGCTGCGGCGCAACGGGTTCTGCTGCGGCCTGTGCCACCCCGACTCGGTCCCGTCCAGATGGCCAGCAAGTACCTCGCGGCAGAGACGGGCGCGCAGATCGGCGGCGATCTGTACGAGGCAGTACACACCCGGTACGGGGTCCGGATGATCGTGGGAGACGTCCGCGGCAAGGGGCTGCCCGCCGTGCGCCTGGCCGCGGCTGTGCTGGGTGCGTTCCGGGAGGCTGCGCATTACGACGAGGATCTGGCGGAGGTGGTGAATCACTGCGCGGCAGCGCTGGAACGCGAGCGGGTGGCGCTCAGCGCGGTTGATCAGGCGGAGGAAGACAATCTGACCGAGGATTTCGTCACCGCACTCGTGGCTCAGGTATCAGACGCCTTCGTGGTCGAGGTGGTCAATCGGGGCCACCCGCCCCCGCTGGTGCTCCGCCGGGGAAAGGTAAAGGCCCTCCTCCCTGCCTCCCCGCTGCCGCCCCTGGGCCTGGAAGATTTCATCGCCGTTCCGCCTGCCCAAGCGGAGAGCTACCCATTCATACCCGGTGACCGTCTCCTGCTGCACACCGACGGCGTGATCGAAGCCCGCAGCCCCGACGGTGATTTCTTTCCCCTGCCCAAGACCGCGGAATCGGTGCACCCCTGTACCCCGTCCGAGTTCCTGGAGCAGTTGCACCAGGAACTGATCCGGCACACCCACGGCTACCTGGCGGACGATGCGGCGATGCTCCTCGTTGAACGGCTCAACGAAGGAGGCGAGAGCGGGCTGCATGGCCCCCACGCCCTCTGAGGTACTCGCGCCGGCCGCTGTGCCTGGCCGCCGGAGCCCGCCGCGGAGGCGGTAGCCGGCCGAACCCCCGCGACCAGCAGCCTTGCTCCGACCTCACCAGGACTCTCCTCCGGCTGTAGCCCATCGCGCCAGCAGTGTGCCCCGCATCCCACAGTGTTCGGGTAGCGCGCGCTACCTCTCTGATGAAGGAGAGTCCGCATGCTGCTGCGTGAAGTGATGTTCGCCGTCGACGCCGACGCACACGGCTACCTCACGGTTCGACGACGATGACGACTTCCCACCGGAGATGCCGTTCGGCTGGCGCGGTGGCCCCGTACGAGGCCATTGCTATCAGTCGGGTCCAGCCGGAACACGGCGGCTGGTACGTCGTACGTCGTACCAGTCGTCGGCGGAGTCGATGGTCCGCTCGTCCGTGCCAGTCGATTCGGCGCAGCACACAGCCGCGCAGGGGACGGTGGGCCAGGTCGAGGAATCGCAATTCCTCGGTGCTCTGGGACTCCGGCACCGCGACCAGCACGGTTCCGCCGGACACGATGAGGGCTGCGAGGCGTTGCGATCCCTCGCCGAAGAGGGATCCGGGCAGGTGATGAGGCAGAACAAGCATGTGACAGCGTCGTATATGCCGAGGGCGACGACGTCGGTGAGCGGGTCGGCCAGGGCGAAGCGTGCCTGGGGCGCCTGGCGGGGCGCATAGGTAAGCATGACCGCAGAGACATCGATGCCCGTCCAGTCCCCTTGCGATAGCCCGCTGTTCGCGACGCATCACGTGGAGTGCGCGGCGATTCTGGGGGACGGCTGGCACATGGCCGCTGACCTGCCGGTTCTTTCGCTTTCTCGCCGGGTGTGGCCGAGGGTGAGAATAGGTCCGTCGGGCGAGGCAGGGGATGGGTATGGCGAGTGAGGGCGGGCCGGTCACGTTGCGGGGAATCGCGGAGCGGCTGGGGCTGAATGTCTCGACCGTCTCGCGCGTGCTGAACGGATCGCGGGGCGAGCAGGAGCGGGCGGCGTCGCAGGAGACGGCGCAGCGCATCCGCCGCCTCGCCGAAGAGCTGGGCTACCGGCCCAATCCGCACGCCGCGAGCCTGCGCACCCGGCGCAGCAACCTGGTCGGGGTTCTCTTTCCGCAGCTGTCGGAGATAGTGGTGGCCACCATCTACGAGGGCATCGAGGCGGAGGCGACCGCGCGGGGCCTGTCGACCTTCGTCACCAACACCCACGACGCCCCCGCGCTCCAGCGTGAGCGGATCGGCATGGTGCTCGCCCGCCGCGTGGACGGGCTGATCATCGGCGACGCCCATCTCGACGGCGCGGTCCTGACCCGGCCCGAGTTGCGTGAGGTGCCGTTCGTCCTCGTGAACCGCCGCTCGGACATCGGCGGCGTGTCGGTGACGTGCGATGACAGGCTCGGCGGGCGCCTGGTCGCGGAGCACTTCCTGGCGCTGGGGCACCGGCATGTGGCCGTGGTGGCGGGCGAGCCGTTCGCCAGCACCGGCGCCGACCGAACCGCCGGGTTCGCCGAGCGCTACCGGGAGGCCGGACTGCCGATTCCCGCCGAGCGCATCCGCAACTCCTCCTTCGACATCGCCGGAGGCCGCCGCGCCGCCCTGGAGCTCCTGGACCGTCCCGACCGGCCCAGCGCCCTGTTCGCGGTCAACGACTTCGCCGCGATCGGCGTCGCCGGCGCCGCCCGCGACCTGGGCCTGATCCTCGGCACCGACCTGGCGCTGGCCGGTTTCAACGACACCCCGCTCGCGGCCGAGCTGCCCGTTGCCCTCACGAGCGTGCGGTCTCCCATGACCGAGCAGGGCAGGCGCGCGGTGCGCCTGCTGCTGCGCCGGATCGCCGGCGAGGCCCCTGCGTCCGAGGTCCTGGCGCCCAAGCTGATGGCGCGAACCTCCAGCGGGGCTGCGGTCGGGCCTCCGCTGGCCTAGCGGGGCGTTCGCAGGCCTTCCGGGACACGGCGCAGGCCTCGTCGTGCCGCGATGCCCAAACGATTGCGCCAAACGTTTGGGCACCTCATACTGAGCTCCGGGCAGGGGAGGGCGACGTGGCGCAGCCGGGGGAGGGATCGCCGATGACCGAGCCGTACATCGCGTGGACCTGGATCCCGGACCCGCATCGGCACCGCGTCCTGTCGGCGCGGTTCCGCGGCGAGGTCCTGGTCGTCGGCTACGGCTCGGACGGCGCGGCGGACTCCGGTGTCCTCGCCCTGGACCCCGTGGTCGGCCGCACCCTGTGGGCCCGCGAGGTTCCGGGGATGGTGGCCGGGCCCGGAGGCACCAGGGAGGTCATCGCGGTCCTGGACCGTGAGCGGGATCTGTACGGCTTCCGGCTGGGCGACGGTGCCCAGCTGTGGCGCCGACGAAGCGTCATCGGACCCGGGCGTCCGGCTGAGGACGCCAGGAAGTCGGCGGTGTTCCACGTCGGTACGGCGGCCCGTGGCAGGGACCTGTTCACCGTGACACGCGAGTGGACTCGTACCCTCGTCGGCATCGACGGGCCGGAGCGGGAGGCGTCGAACGAGATCGCCGTACTCGACGCCGACGGCCGTGTCCGCGACCGACGATCCGGTGTGTCGTACTACGACGACTCGTGGACCCGCCCGGTCCGGGAGTTCTCCCTCTCATGGCGCCGGATCGTCGCCCGCGACGTGGTCGATGCCTCCGTGCGCTGGCGCTCGCGCAAATGGCGGGGTTCCACGCAGGTCCACATCTGCGTTGACCGGGAAGCGGGCCTGGTGATCGGGGTCGGAGAGTACGGCATCAGGGCCTACGACATCGCCACCGGCTTCCCGCGATGGCGACGCCGTGGCGTGCGGGCGCGGCCGGGCGTGGCCTTCTCCCTCGTCGTTCGCAGTGCGGTGGTGTCGGACGGCGTGCTGTGTGTCGAGGCGGGTGGTCGCCTCACCGCGTTCCGGACCGCCACCGGCGTGCTGCTGTGGCGACGGGACATCGACGACGGGGAACACGACCTGCGGGCCGACCGCGGTGTGCTTTACCTGCTGGGCCCCCGGAACACGAATCTGCGGGCGTTCGCGGCGAGTGACGGAGCCGAGCTTTGGCACTGCACACCCGACGCCGCCCGTCCGAAGGCGCGGCACCTCATCGGTGTCCGCGACGGTTTCGTGTATGTGAGCGAGGGGGAGGCGATCCGTGCCCTGAGGGCCCCCGCCCCCGACAGGACCGTCCGGCCGGGCGGGGGCGAGACGGGGCTCGAGGTGTTCCTCGAGACCGCCGAGGAGGCGGAGAGACTGGCCGCGCCCCTCCCGCGCCTCGGCCGCCGCTTCCTGCTCGGCCTGGAGCGGGAGCACCGCGCACACGCCCCCGACGACGGCTCCTTCCGCGTGGTCTCCGTGCGGGGCCGTGACATCGCGGTGGCGGAGTACGGCTCCCGCTTCTACGACGAGGGCATCCCCGTCCACCTCGCCGTGGACCTGCGTACGGGCGCCTTCCAGCACTGGCACGCGAACGCCGTCGAGAACCGCTCCCGGCCGTCGCTCGCCCTGGCGCGTCTCGTCCCCCCATGGGACCCCGTACGGCGCTGGCTGGCCGCCGGTCCCACGGCCGCGCCGGTCACCGTCACGATCCGCACTCGAGGGCAGCTGGCGCGCTTCAGCGCGGCCGAGATCGCGCGCGCCGATCGGCCCGGCCCGGCCGCCGTACCGCACCTGAAGGCCTCACCGCTGCTCACGCTCACCAGCCCGCGTACCCGCTGCCTGATCCGTGACCACCCGGCGGAGACGCTTCCCTACCAGGCCCTCTTCGGAGGTCAGGTCCATGCCCCGACCCACATCGGCGCCGACCCGCGCCCCACTCCGGCGCCGGCCCACCGCCGAGGGCCGGCGCCGGACGGAACCGACGGCTGATCGCCCGCGAACGCCACCGCCTGGCCCACCTGCCCGGTGTGGCCATGGCGACCGGCTGCGTCACCGTGAAGGCGCTCTCCGAGCAGCTCCATGGTGACGGTCCCCTCGCCCGGAGGTCGGCCCCCCTATTGCAGGCCCGTGAAGAACCTGACTCGGGGAGAGAGAACTTGAAGTCGTCACTGGTTATGTGGGTCGGTCGGCCCGCAAGCCGCGGCGGGCCAATCGGGCGGCCTCGGTCTTTACGGCGCCGGCGCTGGGCCATCACATACACCGCGACGGGCTTCTCCTGCGGCGTGATCCGCCCGAGCTGCGGCACGATCGAGTCATCGAAAACCCAAAGGTGCTCCTCAGCCGATGGCCTGTGGTCGTCGACCCTGGGCGCCTGCAGGCGCAGTTGGGCAGTGCAGCGGACCGGCCCGACCCAGGCGGCGGCGCGCTCGGCGCGCGGCATACCGCCAGCGACCAGTCCTCCGGGAGCCGGGGGTCGGCAAGAAGCCGGTCGGCGTCGGCGAGTCCACGGCCTGGTCATCTGCATAGGCCGCGAAACCTTACGCGGTCCGCTCGCCCGCCTGCCTCCGCTGGCGCTACGCCAACGCCCGTCACCGACGTCGGGGCCGCCGAACGCAAGGAACGGGCCCCTATCCGCAGCGAGAAAAGCCGCTGGCGCCGGCCGCCCTCTCAAACCCGCAGCCTGTCCGCAACCCAGCGAACCTGCGCGGTCGCAGCACCATCCCGGGTGGTCATGTCTACGCTGGCGGCGTGGCATTGGTGTGGGTGACGGGCAATTCAGGGACTGGTAAGTCCACGGTCTGTGGGGTGTTGCGAGCGCGTGGCTACGTTGCGCTCGACGCCGACGAGGACGGCTTCAGTGGCTGGATCGACCGGGCTGGGGGCGAGGTTGTGGTGGACCCTCCGTATCCGGTTCCTGGGGGCTGGCTCGACCGCTACGGGTGGGCGATCGTCCGTGAGCGCGTTGAGGCCCTCGTCGAGGAGTCTCGTTTCCGAATCGCGTTCTTGTGTGGGTCGGCGGAGAACGAGGCTGACGTACGCGATCTTTTCGACCTCGTCGTGTGCCTGGTGATCGACGAGGACACCCTCCGCCACCGGCTCGCGACCCGCACCACGAACACATTCGGTCAACATCCCGAAGAGCTCGCAGCGGCCCTGAAGTGGAATCCTCGGATGCGTGCCATCTACGAAAGCCGTGGCGCGACGATCATCGATGCATCCAAGCCGGTGACCGAGGTGGTGGACAGCGTGATCGGCGCAGTTCAGGGGCTGACAGGGTCCACCCGATAACTCGGACGACGTCTGCGCGCCGCGTGGTCGCTCAGCGGCATTCCCGGAGTCCCACAGGGCACCTGTGCACCCGCCCCAACAGTGACGGTCACCGGGAACCATCCCGGCAGGAGGCGGAGTCGATCAGGATGGCCGTGACGCGGTCAACAGGGGTGTGGCCGTCGATGGGCGGGTGAGCGGCGCCGGTGCGTACGACGCCGAGCAGCGCGAGCGGGGCGGTCTGACTACGGAGGTGACGGCTTGGGCGCGCAGGGACGTCGCCGACGTCCCGTGAGAGGGCCCGGTGACGGCGGCGGCTGGAATACGGCCGCGCGGCGGCCGGTTGCCTCCGGACATGCGACGTGATCAGGAACCACCCGGCGACATCCACCCCCTGCTGGCCGGACGGTTCAGCCCCTCTCGGTTCGACCCGTCGGCCGCCGTGGACGACCACGCGGTCAGTCTGCTGCTGGAAGCCGCGCGGTGGGCGCCGTCCGCCGGCAACTCCCAGCCCTGGGGCTTCTTCCTGAGCCGCCCCGGTGAGCCGGAGCACGAGCGGGTGGTGCGCCACCTCGCCCCCAGTTCGGCCCGGTGGGCGGCGGACGCGGGCCTGCTCGTCGTCGCGCTGACGCGCCGCCACGTCGACGAGACGCAACTGCTCTACTCCGAGTTCGCGGACTACGACCTCGGCCAGGCCATCTCCCACATGACCATCCAGGCCCAGGCGATGGGACTGGCCGCTCATCAGTTCCGCGCCTTCGACCTGGAGGGTCTCACCAAAGAGCTGGAGCCGAGCCCCGGGTGGGTGATCATCTCCATGATCGCGCTGGGCAGGGCGGCCGAAGGGCCGCCGGCGCGCCGCGACCGGCGCAGCATCGCCGATCTGCTGTCCGCCCCCTGGCCGCTGTCGGAGTAGCGCTGTCGCGTCATATCCGCAACGGTTCCACGATGTTGGGAAAGCGGTTACCGAAGCGTAGCGAACGGACGTGCGCCACCTCTAGGCTCTGCGTGACCGCCGGGCACTGTGAAAGGGATTGACATGTACATGATCAGTCGAAGACCGCGAGCCGTGCGGCCGACCGTCGAGGCTCTGCCGCTCCCCGAGACAACGATGCCGGCCGCCCACTCCGAAGACCTTTCCGGGGCGACACCGGCCGAGGCTTCGGGCACCGGCATCCACAACACCTACAACGACAAGTCGGCGTACATCTACCTCGCCGATGCCCTGGACACCGGCACCTCCCTGGTGGAACTGGACACCTGGACCGTCCGCGTCGAACACGACGATCCAGGGGTGCGGGGTGGTGTCGCCCTACCGGGTGCGCGGGGCGACTGCCTGCGCGCCGAGGACACCGGAGAAGACCGTCCAGTCGATGGTCCCGGCGGCGAGGTCCTTGAGGTGCTAGGCGTAGACGACGTTCACCCAGGTGGAGGCGGGGGCGACGGCTTGCTCGAAGGTGCTGGGGATGATCTCCACGATCGCCATTCCGCTCAGGGCGGTGTATCCGGCCCGGTTGTTCGCGCGGCCAGCGGTGCCGAGGTCCGGGTAGCGGGTGCCGTCGCTCCTGCTCAGCAGGTCGGCGGGGGTGTGGAGGATGCTGCCGAGGTGGGCCTTGAGGTAGGCGTCGAACGAGGCCGGGTTCATGCCGAGGGTGTTGTCGAACCCGACGCCTGGGCGGGCGACGGCGACACGCAGCGGTACGCCACCAGTCACCACCTGACGGTCGTCACCCACGGCTACGACGTGTCGCCCACCCTCAGCTCCTCCGACCCCTCCCTGGCCGATGCCCGGGCACGCCTCGGCGAACTCGCCGCGGACGGGGCCGCGTACATCTCCACCCACTGGATCACCATCCCGTCGAACGACGTGCTCGGCGAGGTACTCGGCCGTGGCTGACACCCTGCGCTCGCGCACCCTGACGCGGGTGCTGGCGGCCGGGGCGATGGCGCTTGCCTTCGCCCTGCCGGGCCAACTCGCCCCGGCGGCACGGGCCACAGCCGTGACCGACCCCGTGCCGCTGGTCAACCCCTACATCGGCACCGGCGCGAACAACGACTTCAGCGCCGGGAACACCTTCCCCGGAGCCGACGTCCCGCACGGCATGCTCCAGTGGTCCCCGGACACCACCTCGCGCCCCAAGGGCGGCGGGTACAACTACGGGGACTCGGCCGTCTCCGGCTTCAGCCTCACCCACGTCTCCGGCGTCGGCTGCGACGCTGCCGGGGACCTGCCCATCCTGCCGGTGGTCGGCTCGATCGGCTCCGACCCCGGCGCCACGACGGAGTCGTTCTCCCACAGCGACGAAACGGCGACGGCGGGCTCCTACTCCGTCGCCCTCGGCAACGGCACACACGTGTCGCTCACCACGACCACGCACGCCGGAATCGGCCAGTTCACGTTCCCCGCCTCCACCCAGGCCGACCTGCTGCTGAAACTGAACGGCACGCAAACCCCGTACGCCTCCTCGACGCTGAACGTGACCGGCGGCGACACGGTGACGGGCTCGGTGACCAGCACCGGCTTCTGCGAGGCGACCAACCCCATCACCGTCTACTTCGCCATCACCTTCGACCACCCCTTCACCGCCGGCGGCTACAGCGGCGGCGAGTACCTCACCTTCGACACCACCAGCAGTCGGACGGTCGAGGCCCGGGTGGGCATCTCCTACACGTCGACGGCCGAGGCCGCCGCCAACCGGGACGCGGAGGTCACCGGCAAGAGCTTCACCGACGTGAACTCCGCGGCGACGACGGCGTGGCGCGACGCACTGTCGAAGATCACGGTCAGCGGCGGCACCGGCGACCAGCAGCGCATCTTCTACACCGCCCTCTACCACGCCTCCCTCTTCCCCAGCGTGGTGAGCGATGCCGACGGCTCCTACCGTGGCTACGACGGCGCCCTGCACACCGTGACCAGCGGCCACAGCGCCCAGTACACCGACTTCTCCAACTGGGACACCTACCGCTCCCAGGCACAGCTCACGGCGCTGCTCGACCCGTCCGCGGCCTCCGACATGGCGCAGTCGATCGTCAACGACTACAGGCAGGGCGGCACCCTCACCAAGTGGGGCATGGCCACCGGCGAGACCCACATCATGGTCGGCGACCCGGCCGTGCCCGTGCTGGCCGACTACTACGCCTTCGGCGCACGCGACTTCGACACCTCCACGGCTCTCGCCGCCATGATCGAGGAGCAGACCACCGACACCGACGTCACCCCCGGCGTGACGTACCTGGACTCCTTCGGCTATCTGCCCACCAACTCGCTGTACGGCTGTTGCCACGAGTACGCCACCACCTCCACCCAACTGGAGTACGACACCGACGACTTCGCCCTGTCACGGTTCGCGGGCGCACTCGGCGACAGCGCGAACCGGAAGAAGTTCCAGGACCGGGCGCAGGACTGGGAAAACGTCTTCAACACGTCCTCCGGCTACCTCCAGCCCCGGCACTCCAACGGCCGCTGGATGGACGGCTTCAACGCCAAGTTGATCACCGGCACGGCAGCCAACGACTTCGCCGAGGGCGACGCCTTCACCTACACGCCGATGATCCCGTTCAACCTCGCCAAGCTGGCGTCCCTGGAGGGCGGCACTTCGTCCCTGGCGTCGTACCTGGACGGCGTGCTCAGCGGCTACCAGGGTCTGGGCAGTGTCATCGGCACCCAGTCCAACATGGGCAACGAGCCCAGCATCGGGCTGCCGTGGGAGTACGACTGGGTCGGCGAGCCGTACAAGACGCAGTCCACGGTGCGTGCCGTGCAGGACCAGCTATGGACCGACGCCGCCGGCGGGGAGCCCGGCAACGACGACCTCGGCGAGATGAGCGCCTGGTACGTCTGGTCCGCGCTCGGCCTGTACCCGGAGACGCCGGGCACCGCCGACCTGGCCATAGGCAGCCCCCTGTTCACCTCCGCCGTCGTCAGCGCAGGCGGGCACACGCTGACCGTCAACGCCCCTTCTGCGGCGGACGGTTCTCCGTACGTGCAGGCACTGACCCTCAACGGCGGCACCTGGAACAAGGCCTACGTGCCGGCGTCCTTCCTCGGCTCGTCCACCGAGCTGGACTTCACCCTCTCCTCGACCGCCGACACCTGGTGGGCGGCGGACGCCTCGGCCGCACCGCCGTCCTACGACGGCACCCCGGGCACGGGAGTGGCCCAGCCCAGCGGTCCGCTCACCGAGACCCTCACCGGCAAGTGCGTCGACGACGCAGGCTCCGGTACGGCGAACGGCACGCCTGTGCAGATCTACGGTTGCAACGGCAGCGCTGCGCAGACCTGGAAGGTTGTCCCTGACGGCACCCTCCAGGTACTGAACGACTGCATGGACGTCACCGCCGGCGCCACCACCTCCGGGGCAAAGATCCAGCTGCACACCTGCAACGGCACCCAGGCCCAGCAATGGCGGCCCGACAGCTCGGGTGAACTCGTCAATCCGGTCTCGGGTCTCTGCCTCACCGACTCCAGCAACGGGGCAACGAGCAAGATCCAGTTGACACTTGGGACGTGCACGGGGAGTGTCGGCCAGCGCTGGACTGCGCCGACCGCGTAAGGGGCGGTGGGTCCCTCACGCCGAGACCGTGGGAGGGACCCACCCTGGAGGTCAGCGGCGCGCGTCGGACGTGGTGGTGTAGGGGGCCGCTGCATGCTGGGCGGCGTAGAGGAGGGCCGGTTCGATCTTCGGCCAGAAGTAGCTGTCCTGGCAGGAGAACGGCGGAGTGAAGCCGTCGCAGCCGACGCCGTCGCTGTCGCCGATCTCGATGGTGAAGCTGGCCAGGCCGAGCTTGTCGTACGTCCAGTCGTCGGTGCCGCCGGAGGCGTTGTAGAGGATCTCGCCCGCCTGGCCGTACTGGTAGCCGGTGAGCGAGGCCATGTGGGCGGCCAGCGCGCGCAGGGCGGTGTCGTTGCCGGTGTGCACGGTGGAGTCGTACTCCCAGGGGAAGAGCACCATGCTGGCGTCACTGTGCATCGTGATCATCATGCCCTTGGCGTTCGACGGGGCCGGGTCGGCGTCGCCGGTGCCGGTGCGCACCGCCGGGAACAGCTCGCGGAAGAGGCTCTCCAGAGCGGTGTTCTCCACCTCGGAGTCGGCGGCCGGGCCGCCGTAGGTCTGGTCGCACGCTGCGCTGGAGGTGCCGGAAGCGTCCCAGTGGGAGCCGGTGTTGCGGTTGAGGTCGACCCCGATCTGGCTGTAGGCGCTCACCCCGCACCGGGAGCCGTGCGAGTCGTCGGCGTTCTTGCGCTGCAGGACGGGGTTGTCACCGCCCGCCGCGACCATGTCGACGCCGTCGGGGTTGGCATCGGGCACCACCCACATCTCGGTGGTGTCCATCAGCTTGGTGATCGCCGAGTCCTTGCCGTAGTTGCTGGTCAGCGCGTCGATCCAGCGCCACGACATCTCACCCGTCGTCAGTTCACGGGCGTGGATCTGGCTCATCAGGAAGAACCGCGGCTTGGCCGAGTTCGGGCTGAGGGCGCAGTCGCCCGTCTGGATCTTGGTGATGCATATCGCCTTGAGATCGCGGCCGCCTCGCCCCCGCTGCTTCAGCCACGACCGACCATAGGTCACCACCTTGGCGAGATCGGGGTGTTGGGAGGCGGTGTCGTCCAGGTGGGAGTACTGCGCGGTGACCGTGTGGTAGCCGCCGTCGAACGTGTCACCCGCGGCGGCGCGCGTCACCGCGGTGGGGGAGGGGATCGCCTCGGTGAGCGTGGAGGCGATGGCGGGGGTGAAGCCGAGCCGGCGCAGTCCGGCCGCGGTCGACGTGTCGCCGGAGACGAACAGGCTGTTGCCGTCCCGCTTCTCCAGCAGATCGTATCCGGAGTCGGCGAGGCGCTCGGCATCGGCGAGCGGATGGCGCGTGGGCACACGGTAGATGACGACCGTACGGTGCCCGCCGTGGGGGCGGCCGGTGGTGGTGGCGTGGCCCGCTGTGGCGTCCGCGCCGGTGCCGGCCAGCGCCGCCTGCGGCAGCAGGGCTGTGGCGACGATGACGGCACCGGCGGTCAGGCCCGCCAGGCGTTTGTATGCCATGGAGGTGACCTTTCGTGGGGGATGGACGCATCCAATATGGCATGTTCATGGTGAGAACGACATGGCTGGTGCGGTGCGGCCCCGGGTTGTCCTGAACGCGGGTGCGCGGGTGCGCGGGTGCGACGAGGAAGGCGCGAGGTGGCGCGTGCGGCGCCGGATTGACGAGGAGTCAGCGCGGCGGCCGTGACGACGGCCGGGCACCGGGTGCGGTCAGCCGCGCACGTGCAGCCCGAAACCCGTGGGGCCCGCGCGCTCCACGCCCTACCCGGCGCTCGGCGCGGTCTTCCAACGCATGGCCCAGCGGGCCTGGTTCAGACGGTTGACGCAACACGACGAGCGTCGTCAGTTCGCGGAGCCTGATCCAGGCAGTGGCCGAGGGTGCGACCGCCCAGCGCACTCCTCCCGGCAACGACACCAGCCCTCGGTGGCGCGCACCACTATCCGTGCGCTCCGCCCACCGACGTCGCTATGCGGACCAGCGCCGCCGTCGCCCTGGAACGGGACTGTTGAGGCCAGGCGATCGACAAGGTGGCCGGGGGTGCGTCCGGGACCTCGCGGTACGCGATGCCCGGGCGCGGGTATCGGGCGCACACGGATTCCGGGAGCAGGGTGACGACGTCTCCGAGTTCGACGAGCTTGAGCAGTTGGGCGAGGTCCTGGATCGCGTACCGGTCGACGATCCTGTCGAGGTGGCGGGACAGGCATCCCTGAGTGTTGTGCTCGCTGCGCGGGAGACCGAGGTCGGCGAGGGCGATACGGTCCCTGGCGGCCAGTGGGTGGTTGGCCGGGAGAGCGGCCAGGCGGCGTTCGACCGTCACCAGCTCCGTGTCGAGACCGGTGCGGTCGAACGGTTCGTAGATCAGGGCCGCGTCGGCTTCGCCCCGACGCAGCAGGCTGGGCTGGTCGCGCCAGCCGGAGAGGCGGATCGTGACCGGTTCGGCCGCGGGTTCGGTGGCGTACCGGGCGAGGATGGACTCCAGCAGGCCTCCATCACCGTCGGCCTTCACTGCGAGCACCAGCTTCGGCTCGGCCGCGCGTTGTGCCCGGCGCCCGGCCGCCTGCAGGGCGTCCAGCGCGGTCCGCGCCTCCGCGAGCAGTACGGTGCCGCACGGGGTCAGCGTGACGCTGTGCGTGGTGCGTTCGAAGAGGGTGACGCCCAGCTCCGCTTCGAGGTTGCGGATGGCGCGCGACAGGGGAGGGGCGGAGATGCCGAGGCGTTCTGCGGCGCGGGCGAAGTTGAGTTCCTCGGCGACGGCGACGAAATAGCGCAGCGGGCGGGACTCCACGGCCTGGCACCTCCGATTGGTATGTCCGTGAGGGTAACAAGCAGGATCCCTGCGATCCTTCCGTCCTGCCGGGCCGGATCAGATGCTTCTTCCATGATTGTCATCACCACTCCCACCGGCCAGATCGGCCGACAGGTCCTCGACGCCCTGCTCGACAGCGAGCAGCCGGTCCGCGTGATAGCCCGTGACCTCTCCCGGCTTCCCGCCCGGGTGCGCGAGCGGGTCGACGTCGTCCCCGGCTCGCACGGCGACCTCGATGTCGTCATGGAGGCGTTCGCGGGCGCGGACAGCGTGTTCTGGGTCGTCCCGCCGGACTCCCGGGCGGACAGCGTCGAAGGCCACTACCTGGACTGGACCCGTCCCGCGTGCGAGGCGATCACCCGTCACGGCGTCAAGCGCGTCGTCGCCGTATCGACCCTGGGCACCGGGATCGAGAAGAACGCCGGGCACCTGACGGCGTCCCTGGCCAAGGACGATCTGATCAGGTCCACTGGGGTGAGCTTCCGGGCGCTGGGGGCGGCGGCCTTCATGGAGAACCTGCTCTGGCAGGTCGAGGCGATCAGGAACCAAGACACGTTCTTCCTCCCGTCCGTGGCGGACCGGGTCCTCGCGACGATCGCCACCCGCGACATCGCCGCGACGGCCACGCGGCTGCTGCTCGACGACTCCTGGAGCGGGCAGGACGGCGTTCCGCTGGTCAGCCCCGACCGCATCTCCCCCGACGACATGGCTCAGATCATCTCCGAGGTGCTGGAGCGGCCGGTCCGGTACCAACAGGTGCCTCTCGACGCGTACAAGGAGACGGCTGTGGGCCGCGGGGCCAGCGAGGCCTGGGCACAGGGCCTGGTCGACATGGCCGCGGCCCAGATCGCCGGCGCGTACGACGCCGAGCACCACTCCGCCGAGCCCTCCCCCACCGGTTTCCGCCAGTGGTGCGAAGAGGTGCTCCGGCCGGCTGTTCTGGCCTGAGAGCCGTGGCGGCCGTCGGTCTCGGCGTGGCTTTCGGCGTCTCAGCGGATCACCGGGTATTCGTCAGCCGTCATAGGAAGGCGGACAGGGCCTTTGCCGCGTCAACCCAGGAGTCCCCGGTCGCGCGCTGCCGGGCGGGTCAGTCCGAGCAGGCCGGCGAAGACAGCGGGACGATGTTGCATGCCGGATCTCTCGTGATCTCGAAGGGGTGAGGAGTGGGTGCTTGGCCCTTTGCCGATGCGCGGCGGCCTGGTGAGGACCCCGCCGTGGCCTTGTGGCCGGGCGGGGTTCGCGCTACGCGGCCGGCCGGCCGGTGTACGGCAGCGGGTGGGGTGGCGGCGTCGTAGGTGTCGGGGCTGGGCTCGAGCCGCTGTGGCAGGAGTCGCGGCAGCCCTGGGGGAGCAGCGGTACTGGCGCAGGGCACTTGTTCTCGGGGTGCGGCATTCGGGTCCGGGAGCCGAGGCTGCGGTCGCTGGAGGCCGTGCGAGGCCTTGAGGCAGTGGAAGTGGCGGTTCCCATTCGTGTCGGGACCGCCACTTGTCGGGTGCAGAGTGTCAGGCCGCGCGGACGGAGTGGGAAACGTTCGGGTGGATGCGCATCGGGTCACCGCGCAGTCCTAGGCCCGCGTCTGGTGGGTCCAGCAGGCGTGTCTCGGCGCTTGTGGTCGATCGCGGCCCGCCGGCGGTGACCGGATCACCCGGTGAACCGACACGGACGTGCTGAAACCGCGGTGCATGGCGCAGCGTCTTGATGCCCAAGGCCGGGAGAACGTGTCGGAGTCACGCCATCTCGGGCCTATGCGGATGTATCAAGAGAGGCTGATTCGACATGACACGCCGGAACCGTTCCCTGTACCGCGGCGCCGCTCTGGGGATGGCCGCTGCCGCAGTGGTCCTGCTCACAAGCTGCACGCAGAACAGCACCACAGCGAACAGCAGTTCTCCGAACGCGAAGCAAACGCCTTCCTCATCGGCCGTAGCATCCACGACGGTGGGCACGTCGACCGGGCACACCGCTGCCGGCTCCTCGGCCAAGACCGGCGGCTGCCGGTCGCTGCCGGCGTCGCCCACTGTGAAGGCGAGCGTCACGGCGGCCTACCGCAGACAGACCCAACCGCCCCTCACCCACATTGCTCCGGTCAAGGGCACGTTTTATTACGGCAGTTGCGGCGGCGTGCTCTACGCGGGAACCCGCTTCCACCTCATTGCCGGCAGCACGGAGGCGGAGCAGGTCGCCCTGCAGGACGACGGAGCCGCGATGAAGTACTTCGTCGATCGCACCGGAGCCGGTTGGCGCTACGTGGCCAGCGACAGCTTCCCCGCCGGCCCTCGGGGGTGTGCCGCCATCGCCCAGATCCCGGCCCACCTGGCCGCCCTGTGGAACGACTGCCAGTCCACGGCAGGCCACGAGTGACCTCTGAAGCGAAGTAGCCCATGCCCCGATCGCCGTCAGCGGCGCCGACGAGGAGGACCGTGCCCTCTCGTTTGCCCACGGTGCCGCGGTAGCGCTGGACGACGGTCGTACCTGGCGGTGTTCACATCGCCGGTTCCTGGACGTGGGGGCCGGGGGTGCCCCTATGCCCTTCGTCAAGCTGTCGTGATGATGGGTGGCATGTTGGATGAGGGCCGTGGGCCGGGACGTGAGAGCCGCCAGGAGTGGACGCCGCTGCACTTCGCGGCGGACGAGCAGGATGCCGCGACTGTGGGCTCTCTTCTGGCCGCGGGTGCGTGGGTGGATGCCCCGGATGGGCAGGGTAATACGCCGTTGTGGCAGGCGGTGTTCACGTATCGAGGTGATGGTGCGGTGCTGTCGTTGCTGGTCAATGCTGGCGCCGATCCCGACAGGGGCAACCTTCATGGTGTGAGCCCGCGGCGTCTTGCCGACTGGCGCGTCGGTTCGGATGTCGTGGTGCATCTCGGCCAACGTCCCGCCTTCTAGGGCTGTTTCTGCAGGTCAGCCCGATTTGGCAGGGTGGGGTTCGTAGATGGTTCCGTCGCGGAGCATCGCGAAGAGGACGTTTCGGCGAGCAGGTGCTCCCACCCTCGAGCACCGGGTGGGGAGACTCAAGGCTCTGGCCGCAGTTCCGTGAATCCCGGCTCTGCCTGGTATCCGACGCTGCCGTCGGTGCCCGCCACCTTGGAGCTTGGACAATCGGTACGCTGACCCCCATGGGGCTGGACATCACGGTGATGATCGCAGACTGGTCATGGCTGAGGGAGGTTCCGCCCCGGGAGCGGCTGCCGCGGCTGCGGAACGCCTGGTATGCCGATGAGACGGGGCTGTGGGATCACGACGCGCCGGAGGTCGAGGGCGACTGGGAGTGGCCACGGGGACCCAACAGCGCCTTCTTCGCTGTATACGAGTTCCGGCACACCTGTGGCTCGTTCAAGGCGCACTTCTGGGCCGGGCAGCGGTGGGAATCCGTCCGCGACCATGTTGATCCCCTGGTGCGGGCCGAGCTGGACACGTTGTTGCTCGGGTTGATCTGGATCGGGCTGGACGGTGAGGCGCAGCACACGGATCCGGACTGCTTCAGCGACGACCCCAGCGTCTATGGGCTGCTGCTCGCACAGCCGCCAGACGCCGTGAGGGAACTGGCTGCGACCTGGGAGCGGGTACGGCCTCGCCTTGACAGGATGCAAAGAGCCTTCACCGAACATGCCGCCGATCCCGAAGGATGGGTCGGCAACTTCGGCGCGTTCACAGACCTGCTGGCGGAGTGGGGCCACGTCCTCACCGAAGCCGCCCGACGAGGCTGGGGCGTCGTGGGGCTGAGCGAGTAGAGCAAGGACGTCCCTTCGAAACCGGGCCTCAACCGTCCTCTTCGCCACGGCAGAAGAAACCCTGCCGGAAAGATTGCCTGTTTGCGCCACTGACCTGGGGATTCGAAAATTTTCTGACCGCGATTCCTCGTGTCCTGCGGTCCACGGGGGAACCCTGGAGTCAATGGGCTCGGTCTGGTGGTGCGGGTACAGGAGGTCGCCGACCGCGCGGTGACCCGGCCGGTCATGGTGGCCCGGGCCTGGGCCGACCGGTGCACCGACGACTGGGAAGGCGCGATCCCGGAGTGTGAGTGGGTTGGCCGTCAGTGGACCTACCCGAGCCACTGAGAGCACTTGCCCTGCCCGGGCACACGTCGAATTGGCGTGGCTGGCAGCCTCCCTTCTAGCCCGGGCCGCTCTCTCGACGAAGCTCGGCCCAGAAGCCGTGAAGATCACGGGCGGGTGAGGATTCGGATCCGCAGGAGCCGGAACGAGGCCTGGCCGTACATGGCTCGCTTGATCGTTTTCACGCGATTGACGTGGCCTTCGACCTTGCCGGAGCTCCATTCGTGGGTGAGCCCGGCGGTGACGGCGTCGAAGTCCTGGCGGAGGAAAGCGGCGAACTTGGCGACGGGGGTAACGTCGGATTGTTCGGCCTGGCGGATCCAGGCGGGCAGCAGTTGGCCTCGACGGTTGCGGACGAGGTCGGTGAAGGCTCGGTCGAGGTCGCAGGCCCGCGCGATGTCCGGGCAGGCGAGGCGGGCCTGGTCAAGGTGCTCAATCTCCCGGGCGCTGAGGAGGTCTCGGTTGCGCATGATCCATGCAGTGATCCGGCGCGGGCTCGGAATTTCCGTTGGTGCGGCCGGAGCCGTGCCGGCTTTCAGGGTTCGCAGGTAGGGCGTGAGTGTCGAGTAGCCGCCGCGGAATCCGCGTTCGCGGATCTGCTGGAACAGCGTGCGGCCGCTGGTGGTGTCGGCGGCGTACTGCTGCTGCAGGTACGGCTTGAAGGCATCCAACTTCTCGGGGCGGCGGTCACGGGCGCTGTCGAGGAGGGCGGTCGCTCTCGGGGGCCACCGAGGATCGCAACGGGTCGGCACTCCACAGCGGGTAGGACCGCAGGGCTGTGGCGGTCGCCCTCTGGAGCGACCGGGGATCGCAGCGAGGTGAACTGGCGGCGGGCGTGGCGGTGGTCCTTCGGTGCGACCGAGGATCGCGACAGCGAGTATCCGGCCGTCGGCGCTCAGGTCTTCTTCGGGTGGCGGCCGTTCTCCAGGACAACGCATCGCCCCCAGGCCTGGCCGGATCCGGATCTTCCCCGCGGGCGCGGGGCTGCAGACGTGGACGTTGCTTCCGGCGTTCTTCGCGTCGGGACCATCCCCCGCGGGCGCGCGGAGCACCTCCTGCCCTGAGGTACGCCACTGCCGTGTAGACCAGTTGAGGTTATCGGCAACGAAAGCAGCGAAATTCATCGGGGTTGGCAAGACGGATGCCGAGGGTTTCTGACTGAGAACTGCTATCCGAATGACTTCAGGAATCGCCGGCAGAACAGCGCGCATCGTAGTTGAGGGCTGGATGGCCCATGCCGCCTTTGTGTACGCGGTGCGGCCACACGGGTGGTTCTGCGCGGAGCGCCTATGCCCGCAGCTCGGCCTTGCAATGCCTTGACTGCACAGGGAACTTGGATCAGCCGCCGGACCGACGCCTGTGCTCGTTGATCAGACGATCCGGCGTGCCGACGAGCAGGTATAGGACATTTACCCATTAACCTCTCGTCACCTTATGACGTGGCGGATTCCGCTCGAGTCCGTTCCAACACCCGGAGAAGACATGCGCAAGCCTCGCAAGACCGTTGTCGTGACCGTCCTTCTCGGCGCTGTCGGCTTCCTCGGCGCCGGTACCGCTTACGCCCACGGCGACGGGCACAAACACGGACACGGTCACGGGCGCGAGCACGGCGGTCGAGAGAGCCAGACGGTCCGCATCAGCCAGAACACGTCATGCACGACGGCCGAAGAGAACGTTGACGTACAGGGCGAGTCCGGTTTCGAGAACGGCCGGGAAGGCAACTACGACAAGGGCTCTCCCGGCACGCAGAACACCAACGTCGGCTCAACCCTGGGGTGCAACAACACCATCGTGTTCGGCAGGTAGCTCACATGGGCCTCGGCGCCGAACCACACGCCCCGGCGCCGGGGCCCGGACCCGGGGCCCGTTAAAGCAGCATTCTCGTGCGTAGGCGTGGGCAACGTGGGTGGCGCTGCTGTCGGTGGCTGCAACCGCTGGTAGTGCACACTGAACGCCCAGGGGCCAGAAGCTGCCCAGCCGGGTGGCCGTCAACGGCTACGTCCTGGCCTGCGGTGGCGACCCCGAGGACTTCAGCCAGGGCTGGCAGGCCTGCCGCCTGATGGCCGCCGGGCTCTACGGCGATTCGTGCCGCCAAGCACTGAGTCGCGGGGAGCGCACCGGCCCCTCGCACCGGCCCCTCACACCGTCCCCGGTGCACAGGGCGGCAGCTGGTGGACAGTCAGCCATGAGCGGGGCGGCGACCAGCTCACGCATGGTGCGACTGGCATGCGTGTTCAACATGCGTGTTCAAGTCGTCCCACACCAGAACGATGGGGCCCGCCGAGCTGCTGGTGCGCGGCATCCAGCAGGCGGGTGTAGTCAGTGTCGGTAAAGCCCTTACGGCGGCCCTTGGCGGGACCACGGTCGAGGTGGATGCGGTAGATCAGCCGGGGCCGGTGGCCGGCTTGGCGCAGGCCAAGCGGAGCCGCTCACGCCGAGCCGCTCACGCCGAGCCGCTCACGCCGAGCCCGTTCCTCCGCGGTCAGCCCCCTATCGGGATGCCTCACCCCTCCGGCATAACGCGGCCCACGAAAGCCCGTCACGACCCGACGTAACCCGCACGGTCAAAGATCTCTAGTGACGGCCGGTTGGTCAGGGCCGTGAGATGTTGAGCGGCAGATCTCGGTGGAAGACGGCCATGGCCCTGCCGGGGCCGTTGTAGTCGTCGACGATCTTCGCGTCGAAGCCGAGGCTGCGATGGAAGGCGATCGAGCCGGTGTTCTCGATTGACGTGATCGCCTTCAACTGCCTTGCACCATGACGTTCCGCTGCTTCAGCGAAGGCCGCATACAGACGACGCCCGAGGCCGGTGCCGCGGGCGTCGTCCCGCGTGGCGATCAGATGCACGTATCCGGTGCCGTCCGGGGTGACGAACCCGAAGATGTACCCACGGATTCCGTCCTCGGCTCGGGCAACCAAGCAGGTAGAACCGAATTCCTGCACCAGTGCCAGAAGGTGCAGCGACCGAAGGTCGCGTTCCCCCCAGTAACGGGGGTGATCAGTCAGGACCTGGTGGAAGTCGGCCACCCCGGCCGGTGCGATATGTATCCCCATAATGACGATCATGGCAGGCGCCTTGGCCGTTGCAGGCGAAGGTCCGCACGCGTTGGGTAAGTCGTGACGCAAGCCTGGGCCCGTGGGGCCTGTCCCCACCCTGCCCTCGGCGGGGTCTCCCGCGCACATGGGGGCGAGTTGGTCGAAGAACTCGCCCCCAAGTGGCAGGCCGCCCGCGAGTCGGCCTTGCGTGAGCGGCGGGGCGGGGACCGCAGGCGGGCTGTTGGTGCCGGGCCCAAGCAACGACTGGTCTTCATCGACCGGCTCCTGGTCACGCTGGTGCACCTGCGGCTTGGGCTGCCGCACGCCGCTCTGGCACAGATCTACGGCGTGGACCGCTCCACCGTCTCCGCAGCGGTCCGAGAGGTCCGCCCGCTGCTGGCGGCCCGCGGCTTCGCTGTCCCTGATCGTCTCGGGCTGCGGCTGCGCACGCTGGAGGACGTATTCGCCTACGTCCAGGCGGAAGGCGTGGACCTGCGGATCGAAGGGACCGAGGTGCAGGTCCGCCGGCCCTCGCGCGGCTCGCCCCGGCCGCAAGGCGTTCGTCTCCGGCAAGAAGAAGCCGAACACGGTCAGGACCGGACCACCACCTTCGGAGGCTTCTTCCCGCCGTCCTCGGCGTCCTGGCCGACGACACCGGCATCGCCACGGTGCTCGTCTTCATCACCGCCGCCCTCGCCGCCTCGCTGCCGCCGCACAAACGCACCGATAAGGAAGTGCACGGGGGAAGACTCCCGAACGCGGACGAACTCTACGACGAGGCCCTGGACCTCCCCGGGCTCAGCGGCGCCGGCCGAGCGCGTCCCGTCGGCCCGGGACCTTCCGGAGACAGGCCCTGCCGACGGCGCCGCCTGACCGGCCGACGGCCCGCGGTCACGTCTTCAGGCCCGGCCGGAAAGCCCGGATGCCCGGCTCTGGCCGTGATGCGAGCACCCCGGGTCCCGCAGGCCGCCGTCGCCCGTGCACACCGCCCTCCGACGATCACTCGCCGTGTCCTGTCCCGTCGGACGGAACCGATGATCGCCGGGGCCCCTCTAGCCAAGTAGCCGACATGCGTGGTCATTGCGGACGCTACAGCCGGTATCGCCCGCTTCACTCTCGTTCAGTGGTCCAGAAAGGTGGTCGTGTGTCTCTCACCGGAACGCCGTTCTTCGTCGCCCTCATCGTCGCGACGGTCGTGGCGATGGTCGGCACGATCGCCCTGTGGGCCAGGATCCGCGGGCCCAGGCCGGTGCGTTGGCTGGCGCACGCCGTGATGATCGGCTTGTGCCAGCTCACCGCGATCAGCGTCGTGGCCACCTGGATCAACAACAGCTATGGGCTGTATGCGTCCTGGGACGACCTCATGGGCAACACGGACAACACCAACGCGGTCGCGATGCCAGGGCCGCCGGTGCAACGCGCGAAGTTCAACCACAGCACCAAGGGCGGTGTCCTGGACACGTACTTCCACGGCCAGAAGTCCGCCCTGTCCGGGCAGGTGCTGGTGTGGGAGCCGCCGCAGTACGACGAGCCGGCCTACAGGAACAAGCGGTTCCCGGTCATCATGCTGCTGCACGGCGTGCCCGGATCCCCGGAGTCCTGGCTGGAGCACGGCGGCATGCCGGGCGCCTTCTCGGACCTGCTGAAGCAGAACAAGGTGCACCCCTTCATCCTGGTGATGCCCGTGGTCAACCCGGGCAGTGTGGACACCGACTGCACCGACCTGCCCAACCGCAAGGTGGCGACCTGGATGTCGGTGGATGTCCCGGACCTGATCAGCCACAAGTTCCGCACCCTGCGGGGTGCCGGTGGCTGGGGTGTGATGGGCTTCTCGACCGGCGGCATCTGCGCCGCGAAACTGCCCCTGCAGTACCCGAAGGTCTTCGGTGCGGGCGCCGCTCTCGACCCCGACCCGCTGACCGGCGACGAGTCCGTCCTCCCGGACCCGACCGTGCGCCGGCTCAACAGCCCGACCTACCTGGTGCGGCGCACGAAGTCCCACGTCAGTCTCTTCCTCTCCACCTCACGCGAGGACCGTCTGAGCCCGCCCTCCTACATCACGCAGTTCCAGGCGGCCGCGGCGTCCTCGCCGGTCACGGTGCGCACGCTGTTCCTGCCGAACGGCGGCCACAACTACAACACCTGGTCCGCGGAGTACCCGCCGGCGTTCGCTTGGCTCAGCCAGTGGCTCTCCGCCCCGCACTGAGCCCGCTGCGGGGTTGGCTCAGCTCGTGATCGTGTGGCGGTAGGCGGTAGGCGGTAGGCGGCAGCGAGGTGAGTGAGGTTGGCGGTGTGTCTCTCGCCGGGCAGGGGCTGTACGCGCAGCGCGCCGGGCGCGCATGGCCACGTGGTGTCGGCTGGTGGTGAGGGTGAGCCGGGGGCCATGGCCGGGTAGGTCACCGGCTGCTGGACCGGGTGCGGCGGTGGGCGGGGGAGCGGGACGGTAGTGCTCCTCGGCGAGGTGGTCCAGCGCAATGGCGTCGGGCTGCCGGATCGGTACCGGTCCCGTCACAGAGCGCGGTTCCCGTTACTGCACCACCAGCCCGCGCCTGAGAAAAGGCCCGGCGGAGCACCGCTCACTGGTCCCGGTGGTCCGAGGTAAAGATGGCCAGGACCACGGCGACCAGTGCCCAGACGGCGAGGACGATGCAGGCGCCCGTCACCGTCCACGGCCACATCGTCGTGGTGGCCTGCTCGTAGCCGATGCGCCGCCATGCCTGAAGGACCGTCATGTGCAGGAGGCTCACGGTGAGGTGCTTCTGACTGTTCAACAGCGAGGGAAGGACAAAGAGCAGCGCGCTCGTGGCCACGATGGTGAGTACGCTGTGCCGGATGACTGCGCCCAGTCCCATGCCCACGAGTGCGGACACCGGAGCGAGTAGCGCGGACGCGACGAGCAGGCGCACGACACCGTGATGGCCGAGGCCGACGGCGGCGCCCTGACCGGCCAGAATCACCTGGGCCGCACCGAACGAGACCAATGCCAAGGCCACACCGAGGACGGTCGTGGTCACGGTGACCACCGCTGTTTTCGCGGCCATCACCGAACGGCGAGCCGGGACGGCCGTGAAGGTCGTCCTGATCATGCCGGTGGTGTACTCACCGAGGACCGTGATGGCGCCGATGGCGCCCACCCCGAGAATCAGCACAGTGGCGGCGCCGGTGGGGAACGAGTCGCCCACCGCGCCGAACATGCGGAAGTACTCCCGGTGCCCCTCGTCGTAATGTGTGAAGTTCTGGGAGTCACCATAGGCGGCAGCGACGGTGACCATGAGGACCCCCGCCACTGTGGCGGCGAAGGCCCAGGGAGTCGAGCGCAGCGACCACAGTTTGATCCACTCGGCAGCGAACAGGTCGGTGAAGCGGGCCTTGGGCTCCGGGGCCGGCACGTTGGGCATCACGGTCTTGGTCGTCGGCGCGGTCACTGGGTCTCTCCTGCGAGGTATTCGACGCTGTCGGCGGTCAGCTCCATGAACGCCTCTTCCAGCGAGCCGGTGTGGTTGGTCAACTCGTGGAGCAGAATGCGGTGCTGGAAGGCGATCTCGGCGATCCGGTCCGCGCTGAGCCCGACCACCGTGAGCTGTCCGTCTGCCTCGCGCTGGACCGATGCGCCCTCAGTGCTCAGCAGCGGCGACAGGCACGCGGCGGCCGCTGTGCGCACCGACACGCTCCGGCCGGCCCCGCGGGCCGCGAACTCCGTCACGCTCTGCGCGGCGATCAGCTCACCGCGGCCGAGGACGATGAGCTGGTCGGCGGTGTGCTCCATCTCGGACATCAGATGGCTGGAGACGAGGACCGTACGCCCCTCGCCGGCCAGTCGGCGGAACAGGCCACGCACCCAGTACACGCCCTCCGGGTCGAGTCCGTTGAGCGGCTCGTCGAAGAGCAGCACCGGCGGGTCACCGAGCAGTGCGGTGGCGATGCCGAGGCGCTGGCGCATGCCGAGGGAGAAGCCGCCGATGCGCCGGTCCGCCGCGTCCGCGATACCGACCTCGCGCAACACCTCGTCCACCCGACTGCATGGGATGGCGTTACTGCGGGCCAGCGCGCGCAGGTGGGCCCGGGCGGTGCGCCCGCCGTGCATGTCACCGGCGTCCAGCAGTGCGCCGACATGCCGCAGCCCCCGGGGCAGCGAGCGGAATGAGCGGCCGTCGATGGTGACGGACCCGCTGGTGGGGGTGTGCAGACCGAGAATCAGCCGCAGTGTGGTGCTCTTGCCGGCTCCGTTGGGGCCGAGGAACCCGGTGACGTGACCAGGGCTCACGGTGAAGCTGAGATTGTTGACCGCCGGCTTCCTGCCGTACCGCTTCGTCAACTCGTGGACTTCGATCATGTTCTCAACGGTGCCCGGGCCGGGGCCGGGCGGCATCGGACCAGAGCTGACACTCCGTCGCGGCACCGCTCGACCCTGGTTGTACAACCGTGGTCCGATGCCGGCGGGAAGGCACCTGGTTACGATCACCGCATGTCCGTGACGCCGGCCCTGCCCCTGCTCAAGCGCGTACCACCGGGCGCATGGACGGCCCTGGCCTGGTGCGTGTCGGTCGCGTACCCCGCAGTTGTCCTCGGGCGACTGGACCATCCCATCTCCCGGGCGGGCGGCGCCGCCGGGCACCGGGACTGGTCGATCCTGGCCGCCGCGTCCCTTGTCGCATTCGGCGCCGCTGCCCTGCTGCGCCGACGGCCGCTGCTGTCGATCGCCCTGCTGCTCGTCGCCACGCTCGCGGTGACGGACGCGACCCACGCGAACGTACAGCTGCCATTGACCGCGCTCCTGGCGGTCGACGTCGCGCTCTGCCTGGTAACGGCCGCCCAGCCTCGCCCGACGTCCCGTACGGCCCTAGCCCTGGTGCTGGTCCTGCTGATCGTGCATCTGAGCCTGACCCCCGACAACACCGTCGGGTTGACGACCGCCACATACGATGATGTTCCGGCGCCGGGTACCGTGTTCGTCGTCGATCATTTCCAGCTGACCACCAGCCTGCCGCACATCGGCGTCTCTGACGAGGGCGTCCTGGCCGCCGTCATCGCCTGGCTGGTAGGCCGGTCGATACGCCAGTCCCGCGAGCACACCGAGGTGTTGAGCGCCCAGCTGGCCGCGCAGGCGGTCACGGCCGAACGGCTGCGGATTGCCCGGGAGATGCACGACACGGTGGCGCACAGCATCGGCATCGTCGCGCTGCAGGCCGGTGCGGCACGGCGGGTCATCGACAGCCGGCCGGACCGTGCGCGCGAGGCGTTGGCCGAGATCGAGACCGCCGGACGGGAGACGCTGTCGGGGCTGCGCCGGATGCTCGGCGCGCTGCGCCAGACCGAGCACGACACGGACTTCGAGACCAGCCCGCTGCACCAGGCGCCGGGACTGGCCGACCTGGACCGGTTGGTCGCCGCGACGACCGCTGCGGGCGTGCGGGTCGACGTCCGATGGCAGGGCGAGCGGCGCCCGCTGCAGCCGGACGTCGACCTGGCGACCTTCCGGATCATCCAGGAGTCGATCGCCAACGTGGTGCGCCACGCTGAGGCCACCTCCTGCCACGTGTCCATCGACTGCCGGAAGAGCGGCCAGGTGGCCGTCGAGATCACCGACCGGGGCCGCGGCCGCGGCAGGACCCCGGGCAATGGATACGGCCTTGCCGGGCTGCGCGAGCGGGTCACCCTGCTGCACGGGGAGTTCCACGCCGGCCCCCGGACCGGCGGCGGCTTCCGAGTCTCGGCCCGTCTGCCCGTGACGGGCGGAGCGCGATGAGCGTCCGCGTCGTGCTGGTCGACGACCAACCGCTGGTACGGGCCGCCCTGGAGATGGTCATCTCCGGCACACCCGACGTCGAGGTCGTCGGAGAGGCCGGAACCGGTGCGGAGGCAGTCCAGCTGGCCGAGGAACTGCACCCCGACGTGGTGGTGATGGACATCCGCATGCCCGGCATGGACGGTATTGAGGCCACCCGCCTGGTCACCGCGGGCCCGGGAGAACCACGCGTGGTCGTGCTGACCACCTTCGACGACGACGATTACGTCTACGCCGCGCTGCGCTCGGGGGCCTCCGGCTTCCTGGTCAAGGACATGGCACTGGACGACATCCTCACCGCGATCCGGGTGGTCGCCGCCGGGGACGCCCTGATCGCACCGAGCGTCACCCGCCGACTGATCGCAGAGTTCGTCGGACGGCCCGAGGTTCCCCCATCCACCCCTGCTCCCGCGTTCCGGAAGATCAGCAACATCACCGACCGGGAGCGAGAAATCCTCACCCTGGTCGGACGTGGCTTGTCCAACCCCGAGATAGCCGCCGAACTGGTCATCAGCGTGGCCACGGTCAAGACGTACATGACACGGCTGCTCGCCAAGCTCGACGCCCGCGACCGGGTGCAACTGGTCATCCTCGCCTACGAGACGGGCCTGGTGACACTGCCCCACTGAACATCGCCCGGGTTCCCCCACCTAAAGTGACCGTCGCCCGCGAGCCTGACCCTGTCGCGCGAAGTACGACGCCGGCTCAGCGCGCTCGGCTGGTCCTGAACGCCGCCGTGCTGTGGACGACCCGCTATTCTGGACGCCGCTGTCAATCAGCTGCAGGCGCTGCCCGCCGATCAGCGCGAGCACGAGGTCGGGGGTTGAGGAACATCCATGTCAGATCGTGCGCCAGGCCGATGTCGGCCCTGGTGGGCGGCTGACGGCGCGTCGGCCGCAGGGTCGGTCGGAAGTCGTCCCATGGATAACACCCCAATATCTGCGGTAGCTTGATCCGTCACCTGCGGTGGCGTTCTCCGCGCCGTACTTGAAGCGGCACTGTTGTCTGTGGCAGGGAGGACGCGGTGCCCGCCGTCGTACAACAACTGCCCGCCGGGAAGGCATTGACCGTCCGCGCGCGGCCGACGTGTTCCTCGATGCGCTCGGCAACCGGAACAGGTCCGGAACTACGGGTTCGGGGCGGGCAAGACCGCCGAACAGCTCGGCGAGGCCCCGCCGCTGGCGTCGGTCGCGGATGACGTGATCGGCGAGGTCCTCGAACTGCTCAGGAGCGGATCCCCGCGACTGTCCACGATGCGGCGGAGATTGGCCTTCCACCCGGCGAGCCGCTCGGCTCCATCGTGCGGTCGTGGCGCAGGTGCGTACCCGAGGCGGTGCGAGAGTACGCCCATCGCGCGCCGTGCCTGGCGAGTCGGCAGGCGAGCTTCTGGTCTTCGAGGCCCCCGACGAACGACTCGCCGAATCCGGCCGGCGCGGCCCGCTCCAGGAACCACCGATGGCCGCCTGGCATGTTCCAAGGCTGAATGCTGGTTCGGCGAGCGCGGGGTTCATCACGGCTGGGCCGCCCGCGCCCAGTGCGAACACCTCGGGGGAAGGTTCCACGGTCAGCAGAGCAACGCCTGACGCGCGCGGTTCGGCGATCTCCTGTCCGACCGTCTGGAAGGCTGCGAGTGGCTGGTCCAGGGGGAAGCACGACACTGGTCAGCGGTCACGGCCTGCCCCATCCTGGCGAGCGAGCGCACCGTGCCCGACAGGTCGGCTCCGCAGGCCAGGAATGCCCCGACCAGGGCTCCTGCGGAGGTGCCGACGACGAGGTCGGCACCGAACAGGTCGCCGTAGGCCTCGGCCGGCCCGGTCAGCAGGCCGGTCTGTCAGCCGATCCCGACGGCGCCGCCGCCCAGCATGGCAGCGTCCCCGCCCAACGTCATGCCCTCTCGGCGGTGAGGCGGCCGATGGCCCTGATGACTTGCCGCCGGGTGGCCATGCGGCGGGCGAGGAAAGCCATCACCCGGTTCGCACTTCCCACGATGACGCTGGGCGGCGGGTTCCTGCGGTCCAGCGCGGCCAACGCGGTGCGGACCACGTCGACCGGCGAGGCCAGCTTCGTTCCCCCGGCAGCCCGATCTGTCCCCGCGACTTCGAAGAACTCGGTTCCGGGTGGCGCCGGGGGACAGGGCGAGCACCCGCAGCCCGGTGCCGCGGGACTCCTCCCAGAGCGCCTCGGTGAGGCTCAGCACGAACGCCTTGGTCGCCCCGTACAGCGCCATGCGCGGGTTGGGCTGGTAGGCGGCCATGCTCGCCACGTTGACCAGCACCCCGCGACCCGCCGTCCGCAGCTGTTCGATGAAGGCGCGGCTGATGTCGGCGACCGCGGTCACGTCGACCGC
The DNA here is from genome assembly GCF_040298985.1 of Streptomyces sp. NPDC001093. NCBI lineage: Bacteria > Bacillati > Actinomycetota > Actinomycetes > Kitasatosporales > Streptomycetaceae > Streptomyces > Streptomyces sp. NPDC001093. Next base: position 39,430 of record NZ_JBEPBF010000021.1, read on the forward strand.
GATCTCCTGACGCAGCCGTACCGGATCCGTCTGGTGGAAGGGGCCGAAGCTGGCGAACCCGGCGTTGTTGATCACGCTGGTGACGTGGAGGCCGAGTCGCTCCAGCTGCTCAGCCAGTGCCTGCCCGGGGTGGCCGGTGGTCAGGTCCATTGGCAGCACGTGCACCTGGACCCGATGGTGCGCGCGCAGCTCGGCGGCCAGCGCCTCCAGACGTTCTTGGCGGCGGGCGACCAGCACCAGGTCGGAGCCGCGGGCGGCGAGCTGGCGGGCGAACTCGGCGCCGAGGCCCGCGCTGGCGCCGGTGATCAGTGTGGTCTGGCCGCGGTAGTCGACGGCTGTCATTGGCTCTCTCCTTTGTGCAGTCGCTGCCTTTCTGGCAGTTAATGCCAAGTAGGCGGTCGCTGTCCAGGGGAGGGTAGACTTGGTTTCCATGACGACGTTGTGGGACCGATCGCGGCAGGTCGCCGTCCAGGAGATCCTGGACACGGCGGTTCGGCTGTTCGCCGAGCAGGGCTACGAGCAGACGACGATCGCGCAGATCGCGCGTGAGGCGGGGATCTCGCAGCGCTCCCTGTTCCGCTACTTCGGCACCAAGGAGGACCTGGTCTGCGGGGACCAGGAGGCACTGGGCGAGCTGCTGAGGCGGACCGTCGAGCAGCAGTCGGCCGGGGTATCCGTCTGGGACGCCCTGCGGGCCGGATTCGAGGCGATCCTCATCGCCAACCACACCCAGGAACGGGCGCTGGAGCTGTCCCGCCTGATCTTCGAGACCCCCTCACTACGCGCCCGCTACATCGAGAAGCGGCTGCGCTGGCAGACCGAACTCGTCCCGATCGTCCAGGCCCGCCTGGACACCGGCTCCGGCCCGTCCCCCGACCCGCGCGCCAGGGCGATCGTCGCGGCGGTCTTCGCCTGCGTCGACACGGCGACCGAACTCTGGGCCGAGAGCGAAGGTCGACTCGACCTGGCTGACCTCTACGACCAGTGCCTCGCGGCGGTCCGGGACGGCAGCTGAGACGCGCCACTACCGGCCAATTGCCTTGATCGCGCATGGCTTCCTCTGCCGCCGGTAGCCGGAATCGGAAGGCCCGCCGACGAGAGTCGAGGTGCTCCCTGCTGCCGGTGTGAACGGTCACGCAATTGCACGACCGTCCACACCGGCACACCAGGGCGAACCCGATAACCGCAGCCAGCACGTCCGCACCGACGTCGCCGTGAAGACACGTCACCCAGCTGATCCCGCGGCTCCAGGCCGTGCCGCCGGTGCGGGGCAAGCGAGGTCGGCCCTCGACGCCGCGCGGACGCGGTGCGCCCGCCGCGGCACCGGGCATGGTTCCGGCCTGGGCACCCAACGCTGGGTCGTGGCCTCAGCGTTCGCCCATGTGCAGTGGTTCTGTCGCCCGTCCTCGCGAAGAAGGCCGGAACCGAGATCATGACCTACGAGCCCACCGGGCAGGGTGGGACAGCGTCGTACCCGGGCCATGAAGGGCGTAGAACGAGATTGCGCAGGGTCTCGAACCAGAACTGCTGATCGTCCTGGAACATCAACTGCCGCATCGCATCTCCCTTTCCAGGACGGCGCGGAAGGTGCGCGCGGGCCGACCGGTGAGGCGCTGGACGGTGTCGGTGACGCGGTCCTCGGCCCCCTCGGCGATGGCCCGGTCCATGCCGGCCAGCATGGCGGCGAACTCCAGCGGCATGAGCGCGGCGAGGCGATCGCGCAACTGCTTGTAGGACAGCCGGCGGTGGGCGACGGGCCGGCCGGTGACCTCGGTGACGATCGCGGCGATGTCGTCGTAACCGAGCGCTTCCGGTCCGGTGAGGACGAGATCGGTGTTGGGTGCCTGCTCGTCGGTCAGGGCGTGCATGGCGACGGCGGCGATGTCCTCGGCGTCGACGAAGCCGACCCGACCGCTCCCGGTGGCGGTCCAAAGGGTGCCGTCTTCGCGGATGCTGAGGGCGTGCGTGTGTGTGCCGGTGAAGTTCTGCATGAACCAGGAGGGGCGCAGTACCGCCCACTGTTCGAACAGGCCGGGCAGGGCCTGGTGCACCATCCCCACGGCCGGGCCGCCCGCGGGGATCGCCGAGGAGCTGAGGAGCACCGCGCGGTGTACGCCCGCGGTGCGGGCCTGCCCGAGGAGAGGCAGCATGATCGCCGCCGGGTCGGGGTCGCCCGGCGGCGGTATGAGGTAGACGCGGTCGGCTCCGTCGAGGGCGGCCTCGTGGGTGGCGGGCTCGTACCAGTCGAAGCGGACCGGCTCCGCGCCCGGGACCGGGGTGGCGTGCCGGCTGGCGGCTTTGACCCGGTGACCGGCGGCTGCCAGCCGCGCGGCGGTGCGGCTGCCGGTGGTGCCGGTGGCGCCGATGACCAAAGTGGTGCCGGTGGTGGTCATCGACCGCTCCCCACGAAGTCGGTGCCGGGTTCGAGGACGGCGAGGGGGTTCCAGTAGTCGCGGTAGGAGATGATGCGCCCGTGCCGGACCGCGACGACGGCGATGTAGGCCATGTCGAAGGGACTGTCGGTCTCGACCAGGCGTCCGACGCCGCGCATCTCGACCACGATGGTCTCCGGATCGGTGGTCTGGTGGATCCGCAGGTCGGGGAAGTCGTGCAGGTCGATGTGGTCGGGGTAGGGGCGCATGTAGGCGGCAATGGCCTCCCTGCCCTCCAGCCGCTTGGGCCAGCCGTGGGGGGCGAAGGGGAACTCCATGACACCGTCCTCGGCCCACAGGCCGACCCATCCGGGAATGTCCTTGTCCAGCAGCAGCCGCAGGCTGTGGCGGTACAGGTCCGCCGGGGAGGTTGATACGGGCATGGGTATCCTCCGTCCCATAGAATCCGGACCCCGAGTCCGGTTCGACAATACGGACCCAGGGTCCGCTTTGCAACCGGAGGAACCGCATGCCAGAGCGCAAGCCCCGCAAGGACGCCGCCCGTAACCGGGAGGCCGTCCTCGCGGCCGCCGACGCCCTCTTCGCCCGCCACGAAAGCCCCGAGGACATCACGATGGCCGATATCGCGGCAGCGGCCGGCGTCGGCAAAGGAACGCTCTTCCGCGCCTTCGGCGATCGCACCGGGCTGCTCCGCGCTCTGTACGAGGCGCGACTCGAACCGATCAGGGAGGCCGTGGAGTCCGGGCCGGAGCCCCTGGGGCCCGCCGCCCCGCCGCTCGAGCGTGTACCCGCCCTGCTCGACGCCCTCCTGTGCTTCAAACTCGACAACCGCCGCCTCGCGCTGGCCCTGGAGGAGACCGGGAACGGCAGCCCGTACCAAGCAGAGCACTATGAGCGATGGCACGGCCTGCTCCGAGCCGTGCTGGAGCAGATCCCCGACGTGACCGACAGCGACTTCACCGCCCATGCGCTCCTCGCCGCCACCCGAGCCGACCTCGTCGAGCACCTGAGCGGACAGGAGCGCGTGCCGCGCGGTAGAATGCGGGCGCAACTGGCGAACTTCACCACCAGAGTCCTCGGCTTCCGCGCTCCGCAGTCCTTGATCGCCGAGGACTGACCGGGTATCGGGCGGGCTCCCGCGCACATGCCTCTCCGCCGGACCCCCATCGAAAGCAGGCCGCCGTCGGACGCCCGTTGACCGTCGATCCCTCAGCAGAACTCGTCCTCATGCGAAAGCGGTCCCGACCCCCTTCCGGTGGCCATCGGGCGGGCACGCTTCGTCGTGCGGTTTGGTTGCCAGAGCCACAACTGAGGAACAAGGCCCTGCGCTGCCGAACGAGGCGGGAGGCGCTCTACCGGCGGACCGCCGAGATCAGTCCGCCGGGCCGCTCCTCACGCTGCGGCGGGGTGCTGATCGGGCGGCCGTAGGCGGCAGCGCACTCGCGCAGGGTGTGGCTGCGGGCCTCCCAGCCGTGCCCGGCCAGCCAGCCCACCGGGTCGTCGGGCATCTCCGAAACCCACATGGACGCCGCCGATCCCGGCACGGCGTCCGCGCCGAAGCGTTCGATCACGCCGCGTGTGCCCAACGTCAGCCCCATCCGACTGCCTGCCGCCGACTGGGCGCTGATCCGGGTCAGCAGCAGTTCCACCGCGTCCTCGGGCAGATAGATCAGCAGTCCTTCGGCGATCCACACGGTCGGTACCGCCGGGTCGTGCCCTGCGGCGGCCAGCGCGGCCGGCCAGTCCTCACGCAGATCCACCGCGACGGTGATCCGCTCGCAGCGTGCGACGGCCCGCTCCTGGCGCAGCACCGAAGCCTTGAAGTCCAGTGGCGCGGCGGTGTCGACCTCGAACAGCCGGGTGCCCTCGGGCCAGTCCATCCGGAAGGCCCGGCTGTCCATGCCGGCGCCGAGCAGCACGACCTGCCGGACACCGGACGCGGAGGCCTGCTGCAACAGGTCGTCGAGGAACTTCGTCCTGATGACGATGGAGAACGCCACGCCCAGCCGGCGGCGTCGGGCGGCCTCGTCATCGGGCAGCGGCGGCGAGGAGGGCCCCAGGCCGCCGGCGGTGGCGAAGGCCTGTGCCAGTGGGTCGCGGAACAGCGCGTTCTCCCGCTCGGTCTCCAGCGCCCGCACCCTGGCCACCCCCACGGCCGTGGCCCACACTCCCGACGGCTGCACCCGCTCCTGCTCATCAGTCACCGTGCCAGCCTAGAGGCAATACCGGTGACTTTGGGCTTCATTGTTCGTTGAGCAGGGTGTGCCAAGGCCCGTCAGGCGATGCCGTCAGGAGACGAGCGGCTGTCGGATCAGATCGTGCTTGGGGCGCTGACCAGTGCGTTTCCGCCGGAGCTGGTGGATGAGGTGGTCGCGGAGTGCGGGCGGGCCGAGCAGCGACGCCGACTGCTGCCGGCCCGGGTGGTGGCCTATTTCGTGCGGGCGATGTGCCTGTTCTCCGGCCAAGGCTATGAGGAGTCGCTCGGCTGCTCACACACGGGCCGGAGCGGATGGGCCGCTGGACGGGGATGTGGCGGGTGCCGACGACCGCGGTGATCGACCGGGCGCGACGACGGCTGGGAACGGAACCGCACACGGCTCCGCGGAACTGGAGGGTGACGCGGTACGCCGTCACCTGGCGGGCTCCGTCTTCTCAGCGGCGCGCGGACCGAGGACCCTCACTCTCTTGGAGGGCGGGGAGGTCGGCGTGCGCGGCATCGACGGCTTCCGGGTACGCCTCCTGCCTGGCGTGCTCGGCAGGCGCGCGGGTAGATGCTCGCGATCGAACGTTTGCGAGAGCGCGCCCCGAGGCTTGCAGGTCACGGGGGTGGGGTGGAGCCGCGGGTGTGGACAAGGTCGTAAGTGAACAGGACGAAGGCGCGGGTGGCGGCGCTGCGGTAGGTGCCTTGCCGATGCAGGAGGGTGACGGTGCGTGCGGGCAGGGGCGGGTCGAGGGGGAGGGGGCGAGGTGTGGGTGGTCGTGGGTGATGGCGTCGGGCAGGACGGTGGCCAGAGGGGGTGCGTTGGAGGGTTTCGGTGAGGCCTTGGATGGAGTTGGCCTCGACCGTGATGCGGGGGGCGACGCGGTGGCCGGCGAAGTAGGCGTCGATGTGGCTGCGGGTGGCGAAGTCGGCGCTGAGCAGCGTCAGTTGTTCGCCCTTCAGGGCGTGGACCAGGTAGGAGTTCGCCATACCTCCTGCTGGAGGAGAGCAATACGCAGACGTGCCAAAATACCTCCAACGGTCGTCACGATGTGTGACGGGGTTGCTGATTAGCGACACGAGCACCGCACCTTCCATGGCCGCTACCCGATCGTGCACCCCGCCCTGGGCAGTCCCTGCCTCCGCTGCGCAACCCACACTCCGAGCGCGAGACGGGCTGATGGCGGCGGCAGGCCGCAACTGACCGGCCGCCAGACGGATTGCGTGCCCTGCAGGTCGCGGGCCCGCCCGACCAGATCAGGAAAGAGCACCAGCCGCACCCAGGCCGCGGTCAGGAGTAGGGGCGGTACCACGGCTTCTTGCGCGGCGGCAGGCGGTGGGCGAAAAGGTGTGCCAGTTGGGCCTGTTCGTCGGTGGTGAACACCGCGGAGGGAAAGAAGCTGGTGCCGGTGGGGCTGGTCAGATACCAGAACCCGCGGTGGAAGCGGGCCTCGCGGTAGGCGTCCAAGCGCACTGTTGCTTGGTTGACCGCGGTCTGCAGGTGGTAGTCCGTGTCGGTGACCCGCACGGTCCATGGTCCCCGCATCTGGGTGGCGGCACGGCGTGCGGCCATCGGTATGCCCAGTGCCTGGACGAGGGCCAGGACGGCGAGGCACACGCAACCGAACGTGCCCAGCTTCCCGTCCACGAGCACTTTCAACAGCCCGAACACGATAACCAGCGCCGAGGCGATCGTCATTCTCCGCATCACCGGTGCGTTGCGGAGAGCGATGCGGAACTGGCGTCGCGACAAGGTGAAGGTAGCCGATACGTCCATTTATGTGCTTTCTGCGCTATGGCTGGTGTGAGGCGGGCGATCGCGTTACGGACAGTTGCCCACGGACGGCCTTCTGCGCCCGAGGCGGGTGACGCCGTGCGGCGAGGGACGGGCGTGTCGGCGGCCGTCCCGACGCCGCTTGCCGGGGGTATCCGCGACGGCCCGTCGCTGTCTTGAGACGTGCTCCGGCAAGAACAGGGCCGGGGCTGTCTGGGACGTCCTGACGGACGGCCTGGCGGGTCTGGGATCCCGACCGGCAGGGGTGGGGCTTGGCAGGGCTCAGGGTGTCGGTCGGTCACGGCCGGACGGCGGCGGCCTCGGCGAAAGGGTGGGGCGCTTGTTGCATGCGGGTGAGCCTGCGGACGAAGAGGATGGCCAGGGCGGCTGCCACCGCGTTGAGGAGGTCGCCGACTGCGGCGAGAGCAGTCGCGTGACGCAGTCCGGCGAGGGTGGTGGCCGAGTCCATGAAGGTGGAGCCGGCCCGGTCCATGACGGCGGAGGTGATGGTCAGGGCCCACCAGGCGTTGACCGGGGCCTTGGACACGGTGCGCCAGGAGCCATCGCGTGCGCTCTGGGCGCTGGCCTGCCAGATCTCGCTCGCGACACGGTAGGGCAGCCACAGGTTGCCGACGGGGACGAACCAGGCGCCGATGGCCCATCCACGGGCCATGGTGCACACGTCCTGGGCGAAGTACTCGGCGTTGACGCGTACCCGGTAGAACCAGGCGATGAAGACGACCCCCGCGACCACAACGGCACCGATCTGGGCTTTCCCGGCCACATCGAGGACGTCAGCGTCGTGGACGGCCTGGCCGGTGGAGCCGGTCAGCGCACTGCCCAGGTGGCCATACAGGCCGACACCGGCCCAGACGGCGAAGATGTCCACCGCGGCGGCGACACCGAGCAACACTGAGGCAGTGGCAGCCAGAGCCTTGACCGAGCGCAGCGCGGGGCCTTCGGCCGATCTGCCAACAGGACCATAGGACATGTCAGAACCCCCCAAAGGAACACGTCCTCACCCACGAGCGAGGACCGGTGAACGTGCGCGCCACCCCATGGGCCGGAGAAAGCCGGAGAACTCCTGCGGCCATCCGAGCACCGGCCAAACAGGTTGCACTGGTGCCGGGTGACGGTTCCCGATCGCGTCGCCTGGTCAGGGCGGCGGACGGAAAACCCATGCTGCTGCCGTTGTCCAGCCCGCTCCATCGGCCGAACTCCGCACATACCGGAGGCCGTTGGAGGATGTGACTACGGCAAGCCGCGGCAGGCTCGGCAAGAGTCCCGGGCGCGTCGCGGTGATCCTACCTGTGAAGAAGTTGTGCTCGTGCACCCCGTCTTCACTTTCGGCCCATGCGTCGAGCGAAGCACTGCGGATGGACCAGAACCTGCCAGCCGGGTGATGGCTCCGCATCTCCGCGAACGCAGAAGCGCAACGCTTCACGCCACAAGGGGTGTGGGGCTCGGAACGTCGCCCGTTGGGATCCCCCGTGTGTCGCGAACCTACTGTACGGGTTCCGTGAACTTCCTGTGACGATGGCCACGTTGTCTGTGCACCTGATGCCGCCCCGTAGCCGTCATCCACCGAGGACGACGGGTTCGCCGGTGAGTGCGACGCCGGCCTGGCGTAGTTCCTCGATGGCGTGGTCGGTGGTGTCGGTGGCGACGCCGGCGGTGTAGTCGAGCAGGACAGTCACGGCGAAGCCGGCTTTCGCGCCGTCCAGCGCGGTGGCCTTCACACAGTGGTCGGTGGCGATACCGACGACGTCGACATCGCTGACGTTGCGCGTGTGAAGCCAGTCGGCCAGGGATGCGCCGTCCTCGGTCGAGCCTTCGAAGCCGCTCTTCGAGGCGGAGTGCGCACCCTTGTAGAAGACCTCGTCGACGGCACCGGAGGCGGCGGTAGGCGCGAAGTGCGGGTGGAAGCCGCTTCCCTCGCTGCCGGCCACGCAGTGCACGGGGAAGGAGTTTTGGTAGTCGGGGTGGTCGGAGAAGTGGCCGCCCGGATCGATGTGGTGGTCGCGGGTGGCGACGATGTGCGCGTACTCGCCGCCGGCGGAGCGGCGGACCATCTCGGCGATGGCGCGGGCTCGGTCGGCACCGCCCTTCACCGGGACGCTGCCGCCCTCACAGAAGTCCTTCTGCACATCGACGACGATCAGAGCACGGGCACACAGTACAATCCCTTCCTCGCAGGAACCGTGCTCGTATGCCTGCCCGTCCGCTGGGAACGGACGCACCGCGGGCCCGTGATGCACCCAAACGACCCGACGCGCACGTTGACGCTGCCCGACGCCCCCAACCACTCCGCCGACTACCGCATCTGCGACGCCGGTGCCTGCACGCCGAGGGGATACCGCCCCCGGGGCCCCGGGATTCACGCCGGTGCTCTGTGCGCGCTTGTGGCGTCGGCGGTGGACCCGGTGGCGGAGAAGGGGGTAGCCGTGAGGGTGCGGCGGTGCCGTCCGGAGGGCGACGGCCGAGCCCTGGTACCTCGCTCGAACTAGATCGTCCCGGCGACATAAGCCCACGACTGCGGAAGTACTCAAGACTGCGGTGCGGGGTGCCCGCGGTGGCGCCTGCACCGAGCCAACGCCCGCATTTCCCCGACCGAACGAGCTGTGAGCCCCACAACAGCCGTGCCCACCACGACCGTTGACGACTCTCGCAGGCGCCCCTACAGTACCCTCGACATCTCGTAATGAAACGTTTCAATGCGCTGCATCAAGCCGGATGGGCACCGTGAGATGGCGCTGCCGATCCCGCCTCGCTCACCCCCCGCCCGGCCACCACAGCAGAGGTGGCCAGAGAGAAGGAGTACGGCGTTGAGCAGTGACGCGACGCACCACACAGGTTCGGCTCGGCCCGATGAAGACCAACCTCGGCTCAGCAGGCGACGCTTTCTGAGCGCCGGCTCGGGCATCGCGGCCGGCGTGCTCGCCGCCGGCTCCCTGCTGTCGCACCCGGATGTCGCAGCAGCAGCCCCACACACCGCCGCACCCGGTCCCGTCGACCTGTCGGGTGCCCACTGGGTCTGGTACCCCGAGGGAAGTCCGCGCGTGACCGCTCCCACCGCCTACCGGTACTTCCGCAGGACATTCAGCGTCCCGGCCGGCAGCACCAGTGATGCTCAGTTCGTCGTCACCGGTGACGACACCGTGGATGTATGGCTGAACGGACAGCACCTGGCCGCTTCTGCGCGCACCGCGGATTCATGGCGGGGCGCCGTCTATGTCGACCTGCGCCCCGCGCTCATCAGCGGGAACAACACGATCGCGGTCGCCTGCAGGAACAGCGGCGGTCCTGCCGGGCTGCTGGGACACGTCCACATCACCACGGACGGCGGCACGACCGACCTGGTCACGGACGGCAGTTGGCGCTCCGCGCAGTCGGTTCCCACAGGTTGGGAAGAGCCCGCGTTCGACGACTCAGGCTGGCCGGCCGCCATGGACCTGGGCGCCTACGGCATCTCCCCATGGGGTTGGAACGTCGCCGCGCCGGACCTCTCGGCGGTATCGCCGCTCAGCGCCGCGGGCCTCACCCTCGAGCACCAGGTCACGCCACTCGGGGTGGACGCGCCGAATCCACGGTTCGGCTGGACCCTGGACTCCGCGACCCCCCAGCAGCACCAGGCCGGATATCAGATCCAGGTCTCCTCAACCAGCGTCGGTAACGGGGACGTCTGGAACAGTGGCCGAGTCTCCTCGGCCCAGCAGGTCGACATCGCGTACGACGGCTCCCCACTGCACAGCCTCACCCGCTACCACTGGCGGGTCCGCGTGTGGGACACGCAGGGGCGGGCGAGTGCCTGGAGCGACCTGCAGTGGTTCGAGACCGGGCTGCTCGACTCGGCCGGCGAATGGCACGGCGCTTTCATCGGCCAGGCCGCCGCACCGAATTTCGCGGGGGCGAGCTGGGTCTGGTATCCCGAGGGCGATCCCGCGTCCTCGGCACCGACCGGCACCCGCTACTTCCGCCGTACGGTCACGCTCTCCAGTGCCCCGGCAAGCGCGTTACTGGCCATCACCGGAGACGACACGGCCGATGTCTGGGTCAACGGCGTGCTGGTGAGCTCCTCGCCGAGGGTCGGCGACTCCTGGAAGAGCGCCGCACTCGTCGACCTCACCTCGCATCTGAGGTCAGGCGCCAACACCATCGCGGTGTCCTGTACGAACACCAGCGTTTCCCCGGCCGGGCTGCTCGCCAAGCTCATCCTGCCCGGCGGTCAGGTCATCAACAGTGACACCTCCTGGAAGGCCTCCCAGTCCGGGCCCGCGGGTTGGAACACCTCAGGTTTCGATGACAGCACATGGCCCGCGGCGATGTCCGTCGCCGCGGCGGGCAGCGGCCCATGGGGCGCCCAGGTACGCGTGATCACCCCCGCTCCCATGCTGCGTAAACGCTTCACCATCTCCAAGCCCGTGGCGTTCGCCCGGCTCCTGACGACCGCACTGGGTCTGCACGAGACCCGCCTCAACGGCGCCAAGGTCGGCTCCGACGTCCTGGCTCCGGGCTGGACCGACTACAAAAAGCGCCTTCAGTACAAGGTCTTCGATGTCACCGACCGGCTCCAGCAGGGCGCCAACGCCCTCGCGGTCTGGGTCGGCAACGGCTGGTACAGCGGCAGCATCGGCTTCGCCGGCAGCCAGCACTATGGCACCCAGCCGTGGTACTCGGCCCAACTGGTGCTCACCTTCACCGACGGCTCCTCGCAGACGATCGCCACCGACAGCAGTTGGAAGACCAGCACTGGAGCCATCAGGGCGGATGACCTGTACAACGGCGAGACGTACGACGCACGCCTGGATGTCCGTGGCTGGGACGGCGCCGACTTCGACGACTCCGCGTGGGCCACCGTGACTGTCTCTCCGGTCTCGTTGCCCATGTTGGTGTCACAGGTCGACGGCGGGGTCACCGTTCAGGCCGAGCTCTCACCCGTGGCCATCACGCAGCCGCAGCCGGGCGTGTGGATACTGGACCTGGGCCAGAACTTCGCGGGGTGGAACCGGCTCTCACTGTCCGGCCCGGCCGGCACCACGATCACGATGCGGCACGGCGAGGTCCTCAACCCCGACGGCACGCTCTACACGGCCAACCTCCGCGCAGCCCAGGCCACCGACCGTTTCGTCCTCGCCGGCACCGGCTCCGCCGAGACCTACGAGCCGCGCTTCACCGTCCACGGCTACCGCTACGTCGAGCTCACCGGTCTGCCGCCCAGCGTGACCCCGACGAAGAGCACCGTCACCGGCCGTGCCGCCTGGACCACGGCGGACCAGCTCGGCACCTTCACCACCTCCGACAATCTGCTCAACCAGCTTCAGCACAACATCACGTGGGGGCAGCGCAGCAACATGCTCTCCATCCCCACGGACTGCCCGCAGCGGGACGAGCGTCTGGGGTGGACGGGAGACATCGCCGCCTTCAGCGCCACCTCCACGTTCAACCTGGACGTCCACCGGTTCCTGGCGAAGTTCGTCGACGACCTCATCGACGACCAGCAGTCCAACGGAGCGTTCACCGACGTCGCCCCGAGCGTGATCAATGGTTCCGGCACGGCCGGCTGGGGCGACGCGGGTGTCATCATCCCGTACACCTTGTGGCAGCGTTTCGGGGATGTGCAGGTCGTCGACCGGCACTTCACGGCGTTCGCCAACTGGGTCGACTACCTGCGCAACACCGCCGGCAGCGACCTCATCCGCAACCAGCAGACGTACGGCGACTGGCTCAACGTGAACGACGAGACGCCCCATGACCTGATCTGCACCGCGTACTTCGCGTGGGCCGCGCGGCTGGTGGCCCGGATGGCCGGTGCCACGGGTCGTACGGCACAGGCCGCGTCCTACGGGCAGCTGGCCGACCAGGTGGCGGCCGCCTTCGCCGGCCGGTACATAGGATCGGACGGTTCCGTCGGCAGCAACACCCAGACCGGGTACGTACTCGCCCTCGCCTTCGGCCTGGTGCCCACCGCGCTCGTCCAGCGGGCCGCGGACAAGCTCGCCGCCAAGGTCGCGGCCGGCGACGGGCATCTGACGGTCGGGTTCCTCGGCGTGGAGAACCTCCTGACCGTCCTGGCAGGCAACGGGCATACGGATGTCGCCTTCCGGATTCTGCTGCAGAGCGATTATCCCGGCTGGGGCTACATGATCAGCCGCGGCGCCACCACCATCTGGGAGCGCTGGGACGGCATCCGCACCGACGGCTCCTTCCAGGACCCGGGGATGAACTCGTTCAACCACTACGGCCTCGGCTCGGTCGGCGACTTCCTGTACCGGCACATCGCGGGGATCGGCCCAGCCACGCCGGGTTACCGGACCCTGCTCATCGCTCCCCAGCCGGGCGGCGCCCTGACCTCGGCTTCGGGTACCTACCGGACGCCGTACGGGACCGCCGAGAGCAGCTGGTCCGTGTCGCAAGGCGAGTTGACGCTCGAGGTCACCGTTCCCGCCAACGTGACCGCCACCGTGGTCGTACCCACCTCCCAGCCCGGCTCGGTGAAGGCCCCCGCTCAGGCCGTCCCGTCCGGGTCCGCCACGTACTCACTTCCAGGGGGCAAGTACAGCTTCAGCGCCGCTGTGTGAGGCGCGGTGATGAGAGCTGAGGTACCCCGGGCGCACGTTCCCCCCGGCACCTCAACTCCTCCTGAGCAACGGCTCGCTCACGCGTGGAGCGGGCCGTGGAGCCATTCCTGCTGAGGCGGCAGGAACAGATCCCGCTTGTCAGACTGATCGCAGGATGGGTGAGTCATGCACCGGCCCCGCGGAATCAGCAGTGGAACCCTGCTCCTCCTGTGTCTGCGGGTCCGTTGCGCACGGTTCTTGCGCCTGGCTCCGGCCGGTGGCCGGTCGGGCCTCTGGAACCTGGCCTGCTCGGCAGCCATGAGTGGCGGGGAGCGTGGGCCGGGCGGGTCCTTCGGAGGGGCGGCTGGATGCGGGGCGTGCCGTCCGGTGGGGGTGACGGTGACGGTGACGGGAGCGGCTGCGTCCGGGGGATCGAGGACGACCTGGGCGGCACGCGCCCCGGGACCGTGGGGGCCTTCGCCGAGCGCATCGAAGACACCGGCGGCCTCCCTCGGCTGACGGCGAGTCAAGGCCGGCGGCGCCCCGGACCTAACTGAGGGCCTGAGCAGCCCTGCTGACGCCGAGACCGAAGTCGCACGTGCACTCGGCCGACACCGCGGCCAGGCGGACACTGCGGCGACGCAGCCGCGGCGGCGGGCCGGTGAGGCGGTGGGGCCGACCTACTGCCGGGCCGTGCCGAGCCGTGCCGGCGCCGTTCCCGTCGGCTCCCCGCCCGCTGTCAGGGCCGTTCGGGAGAGCCGATCCCGCGCAGTATCTGCAAGGCTCGCAGCAGGGGTGCTGGGCCCGTGTCCGTGAGGCCGGAGGCCCGGCGCGCCCTGCGGGTGCGCAGTACGGCGCGCACCGCGGACAGGGCGGCGCACGCGATCACCGCGGCCGTGAGGTCGGCGTCCGGCGTGTCCGGCGGAAGTCTGCGCTCGACCAGGACGGTGAGCCGCTCCTCGAAGTCGGAGAAGGCCTGGACGAGCCGGGCCGTGACGACGTTCTCGATGCCTTGGACCGGATGACTGAGGGCGGTCAGAGTGGAGGCGGCGAACGGCTCGGCCGCCTCCAGCAGGGCGTTGCACACCGCGCCCAGGGGGTCCTCGTCCGCGGGACGCCGGGCGAGGGCGTTCTCGACGTAGGCGAAGATCTCGACGCCGTCCGGGAGCAGCAGCGCCTCCTTGCTCTCGAAGTAGCGGAAGAAGGTGCGCGCGGAGACGTTCGCGTACGCGGCGATGTCCGCGACCGTCGTGGCCTCGAAGCCGCGTTCTCTGAACAGGTGCGCGGCCCCCTCCAGCAGGCGGCGCCGCGTCTCTTCCTTCTTGCGTTCGCGCAGTCCGGCGGGGGTGAGCTCACTGGGCATGGTCCGAAGCCTCCCGCCATCGTGTCGCGACTGTCAATTGACACACATGCCACCCACGGCTGGCACCTCGCGGTTTGGCGCACCCCGCACCCGCGGCGCGGCCCCTGGTGCGCACGCACCCTCCGTGCGCCGCAGAGCGTCGCTCCAGCAAATGACACCACTGACAATTGTCATTCATGACACTTCGCCTCTAGAGTTCGTGTCACTCGTGACACTTTCTTCCTGGAGGCCACGGTGGCCCGATCTCTGCAGCACCCGCCCGCGCCGAGCGGGGCACACACCGCCACCCGTCCGGCGACCGACTTCGCCGCGTCCCGCCGCGGACTCGGCCGCCTCGGCGGCTTCTGCGCCCGGCACCCGGCAGCGGTGGTCGCCGCGTGGCTGCTGGTCCTCGTCGCTGCCCTGGCCGGACGGCACCTCGCCGCGCCCACCTTCAGCGACCAGGTCAGCCTGCCCGGCGCCGCCTCACACACCGGCGCCGATCTCCTTGCCACCTCGATGCCGGAAGCGGGCAGGCCGGGCGGCAAGGTCGTGTTCCACACCAGTTCCGGAGCCGTGGCCGACCAGCGGTCCGCGCTCGAGCGAACCCTGGCCGACCTCCGGGGTCTGCCGCACGTCACTGCCGTCTCCGCGCCCGTCACCAGCGCCGACGGACGCACCGCGTACACCGTCGTCTCCTTCGACGAGCAGCTGAAGAACCTCGGCCACGCCTACACCGGGCAACTGGACAAGGCGACCGGCCCCGCCCGGGCGGCGGGGCTCGGCGTCGCCTACGGCGGCGATCTGGATCAGGTCGTCCGTGCACCGGCCGACGACAAGTTGAGCGAGAGCGTAGGCGTCGTCACCGCTCTCGTCATCCTGCTGCTGGCCTTCGGCAGTGTCCTCGCCGCGCTGCTGCCGCTGGCCACCGCGCTGATCAGCGTCGGGGTCGGCCTCGGCATCGTGGGCATCGTCGCCGCCACGCTCTCCTTCGCAACCTCGGCCACCACCCTGGCCGGCATGATCGGCCTGGGTGTCGGCATCGACTACGCCCTGTTCCTGACGACGCGTTTCCGCCAAGACCTCATCGAGGGGCGCGATCCGGCCGACGCCGCGGCCCGCACCGCGCACACCAGCGGACGCGCCGTCCTCGTCGCCGCTCTGACCGTGGCCGTCGCCATGCTCAGCCTGTATGCCTGCGGGCTGACCTTCGTCGGCAAGATCGGCCTCGCCGCCACCCTCGCCGTCGTCGTCACGGCCGCTGCCGCCGTCACCCTCGTACCGGCGGCCCTGGGGCTGGTCGGCAGGCGCATCGACCGGTTCCGGCTGCGCCGCCCGGTCGCCGAGGGCACGGCGGCCGGCGACGGCCGGAACCGCTATGCGGATCTCGTCGCCCGGCGGCCCTGGACATTCCTCGTCGTCGGCGTCGCCGTCCTCGGCGTGTGCTCCCTGCCGCTGCTGTCGATGCGCCTGGGCCACGTCGACGCCGGTGCCGACCGACCCGGCAGCAGCACCCGCACCGCCTACGACTGGATCGCCCACGCCGACGGGCAGGGCTTCGGAGCAGGGGCGAACGGCCCGATCGTCACCGTCGTCGACGTGAGCGGCGCGAAGTCCCCCGTCGACCGGATCACGGGCGACCTGACCACGGCCCTGAGAACCACCCACGGCGTGGCCGCCTTCACCCCGCTCAAGGCGAGCGCCGACGGCAGGATCCTCGTCACCACGCTCACCCCGACCACCGGCCCGCAGGACGCCGCCACCGGCGACCTGCTCGACACCCTCGCCGGGCGGACGCTGCCGGAGGCCCTGAACGGCACGGGCGCCAAGGCCTACCTCACCGGCACCGTGGCCGGACAGGCCGACTTCCGGGACACGGTCGGCGAACGGCTGCCCATAGTCATCGGCATCGTCCTGGTCCTCGCCTTCCTGCTGCTCATGACGGTCTTCCGCAGCCTGGTGATCCCGCTCAAGGCCGTCGTGCTCAACCTGTGCACCACGGCCGCGTCCTACGGCGTGCTCGTCGCGGTCTTCCAGTGGGGCTGGGGCGACTCGCTGCTGGGGCTGTCGGAGCCGGTGCCCATCGAGTCGTACGTGCCGATGATGATGTTCGCGATCGTCTTCGGACTGTCCATGGACTACGAGATCTTCCTGTTGTCCCGGATCGCCGAGGCCTGGCACCGCACCGGCGACAACCGGCTCGCCGTGGGGGAGGGGCTGTCCGCGACGGCGCGCGTGATCTCCGCTGCCGCCTTCATCATGACCGCGGTGTTCCTGTCCTTCACCACCTCGCCGACCGTGGTCGTGAAGATGCTCGCCCTGGGGCTGGCGATCAGCGTGATCGTCGACGCCACCGTGGTCCGCCTGATCCTGGTGCCGTCCGCCATGTTCCTCATCGGCCGGGCGAACTGGTGGATACCCCGCCGGCTCGACCGGGTCCTCCCGCGCCTGCACGCCTGACCGCCCGCCGACCGATCCGGAGCAGTGACCACGTGAGCCCGAACCCCCGCGGGAAGACCCGCCTCATCGTGGCCGCCACCGCCGCGACCCTGGCCCTGCTCACCTGCGCGACCGACCTCCTCGTCGAGCACCGCACCGAGGAGCGGGTCGTCGCCCAGGCCTCGCGCCGGCTGAAGCCGGACGGCCCGGTGCACGCCGACCTCACCACCCCCCTCGCGGGCCTGCGCACCTTGGGCGGGGAGGTCGGCGATGTCGAGGTGAGCGCGAAAGGCGTGCACGCTCAGCACGCCGTGCTGGATGTGACCATCCGCCTGAAAGACGTCACGACGAGCGGCGACAGCGCCGGCGGCACCGCAAACGCCACCGTGGGATACGACCAGGTGACCCGCCGCCTGGGCGCGCTGGGCAAGGGCCTGACCGCCGGCGGCCAGGACGGCCACCTGATCCTCACAGGGAGCGTCGGCCGCTTGGGCCTGCCTTTCACCGTGCGGGCGACCCTGGCCACGGCCGGAGCGCGGCCGTCGACGACCTCCCTGACCTGCCGGCCACCTCCGGGCTCCGCGATGAACTGGGGCCCAGGACCGTGGCCGTCACCGGCCTGCCCCACGGCGTCGCGCTCACCTCGGCGCACGCCGGCGGCGACGGCCTCGTCCTCGGCTTCTCCATCGCCGCCGGACCGACACCGGGCACGGACCGGAAAGCCGCCTGACCGTCCGAGCTGCGGCCGCCCGGGAGACGGCCCCCGGCCGCCCGCCGCTGACGGTCGACGGCAACTCACACCAGCCTCGCTCAAACGCTGCCTGGAAGACGGCCATCCTCCCGTGGCGACGCCCCTCCGTGGGCCGGCCGCCGGACGGCGCCGGTGGCCTGGCTCAACTTCTGTGGTGCTTGCCGGCCGTCAGTGCGTCGGCGAGTTGTACGGCCGGGTCACCGGCGAATCGATGGTGCGACAGCCCGGTAGGCCAGGTGGGGATGCCATCGTCCGGCCACCGCGGAACGACGTGGAAGTGCAGGTGGCGTACCGACTGTTCCGAGCCCGGACCACTCGCGTCGAGGACGTTCACCCCAGTCGCGTTCAGCCCGGAGCGCATGGCCCTTGCCAGACGCTGGACCAGCTCGACTGTCTCGGCCAGTACGTCGGTGGGCGTGTCCAAGACGTCTACGGGCTACCCATTGCGCACTGTCTTCGTGCATGAGCCGGCAGAAGGGGCACGACATGCAGACGACACTGCCACACGCCGCCGGCTCGCAACCGATCGGTACTCTTACGCTCGCGGCACCACGGAAGTTGAGCCAGAACCCGAGAAATGACAGCCCCTGGGGCTTGACCTTTCGGTCCGGGCGCGGTGAGGCCGGAGACGCGACTGCGGGGTGCCGGTGTCCGTGTGGGGTGGCGGTGTCCGGCGGGAGATGGGCGGCTTGAGGACGCCGCCGCCCGTGTCGGGCTGTCCGGGGCCGGCGCGGGAGAGTCGTTGCGGCAGTTCCGGCCGCCTTCGCCTGATTGCTGTCTTGTCAGTCGAGCAGGACGCCGGGGTTGAGGATGTGGTGGGGGTCCAGGGCGTGCTTGGCGGCGCGCAGTGCCAGCGCGAAGGGTTCGGGGCGTTGGAGGTCGTAGCCGGGGCGGTGGTCGCGGCCGACGGCGTGGTGGTGGGTGATGGTGGCGCGGTGGCGGTGCAGGACGTCCATCGCGGCGGCTTTGATGTCGTCCCAGATCTCGGGCTCGTCGCCGGGCCGGCCGGCGACTGCGACGGTGAAGTAGGGTGCGGCGCCGTCGGGGTAGACGTGGGTGAGGCGGCAGTTGACGGTGGCCGGGTGTCCGGTGGCCTTCGCGGCGGCGGCGCCGACCTCGGCGCGGACGGCCTCGATCAGGGCGGGTATCTTCTCCCAGGTGGCGGCGGTCTCGAAGGTTTCGACGACGGCGCCCATGCGGGCCAGACCGTCGCGCAGGTAGGGCATGCGCAGGAACGCCGCGCGCCAGGCGCTGACGGCTGCGTCGGCCGGGGCGTCGCGGTCTGCCGCATGTGTCTCGCCGCGGCCGCTGTGGGCGCGGGCCAGGTCCACGGCGCTCGCGAGGCGGTCGTCGACGGGGGTGGTGGCGGACTCGAAGCCCAGGATCAGGACGGCGGAGCCGTCGTGGGAGGCGCCGGACAGCAGCGCCTCGCCGGGGTCGAGCAGGCGGCAGTTGGCCGGGGCGAGGTCGGACCGGGCGATGACACGTACGGCGTCCAGCGCGCGGTGGAAGTCGGCGAAGGCCACGGACGCGGAGGCTTTGTGGCGGGGGCGTTCCTGCAGGCGCATCCATGCCTCGGTGATGACACCGAGGGTGCCCTCGGAACCGAGGAAGAGCCGGTCGGGAGACGGTCCGGCGCCGGATGCGGGCAGCCGCCAGGAGGTGCCCGCTGCGGCGGGTGTGACCACGCGCAGGGACTGCACGAAGTCGTCGATGTGGGTGTGGACGGTGGCGTAGTGGCCGCCGGCCCGGGTGGCGAGCCAGCCGCCGAGGGTGGAGAACTCGAAGCTCTGCGGGAAGTGGCGCAGGGTCAGGCCGTAGGGGCACAACTGGCCTTCCAGCACGGGTCCGAGCGCTCCGGCTTGGATGCGGGCTGAGCGGCTGGTGGTGTCGATCTCCAGGACGCGGTCCATCGCGGTCAGGTCGAGCGACAGGACTGCGTGGTGGGTGTCACCGCGGTACTCCACGCCGCCGACCACCGAGGAGCCGCCGCCGAAGGGGATGACGGCCACGCCGTGCTCGCCGGCCCAGTCCAGCAGGTCGGCCACGTCCTGGTCGCCGGCCGGGTGGGCGACGAGGTCGGGGATCCGGCGGGGCCGGCCGCGCAGGGCCCGGATGACGTCGCGGTAGGCCTTGCCCATGGCGTGGGCGGCGCGCGCCTGGGGGTCGGCGGTGACCAGGTGTGCCAGGGAGGGCGGGGGCGTCGCGGCGGGGCGGCCGATGGGCAGGTCGGCGATGCGGGGTATCGGCAGCGGGCGGGCCAGGGTGCCCGGCAGCAGGGCACCCATCGCGGCGCATTCGGCGTCGTCGGGGTGGGCGTCGGCGTAGCCCCAGCCCCACCAGGAGCGGGTGCGGGAGGTGCGGGGGTCGGTCGCGGTGGCAGGCATGGGTGCGCTCCAGCGGGATCCAGGGAATTTACCCGTCAGTAAATTACCCTAGGGTAAGATCTGGTTCCATGACAACGCCCCCCTCCAAGGCCGGCACCAAGGGCGTACCGAGGGCCACACGCGAACGACAGGTCCTGGCCGCGGCCACCGAGGAGTTCGGCCGCCACGGCTACGAGGCCACCACCGTGGCCGCCATCGCCACCCGCGTCGGCGTCACCAAACCACTCCTGCACCACTACTTCGGCAGCAAGCAGGACCTCTACCTCGCCTGCCTCGACCCGGTCGGCGACCGGCTGCTGGCCGCCATCCGCGCCGCGATGGCCGAACACGACGCCGACGCCCCGCCCACGCCCCTGCGCGTGCTGCACGCCCTGTTCACCGCCCTCGACGGCCGGCGCGAGGCATGGTTCGTCCTCTACGACCCCACGCTGCCGCCCGACAGCGAAGCCGCCCACCGCGCGGCCCACTACCGCGACGCCATCGACGACCTCGCCGCGACCGGCACCGCCGACCTCCTGCACACCGCCGGAACCAGCGACCCCCTCGACGCCGACGCCCTCAAACACGCATGGCGCGGCCTGTGCACCGCCCTGGTCCGCTGGTGGATCAACCACCCCGACCAGTCACCCGACGCCATGACCCGGCGCTGCGCACGTCTCCTGGGAACCGCCCACACCATCCTCTCCGCCGGCGACGACAGCGCGTGAGCCAGACCGACGCCCCACGCCCTTGCCGTCACAACTCGTGAACATCCGACTCCTTATAGCGATACGGAATCGAGGGCCTCGACCTGACGGTCGCGGTCCTCGTTGCGTGGTCGTACGCGATCGTGATGCCCAGAGCCTCGTAGAGTGGCTCTTTCTTCTCGGCGTCGGCGGCTTGGATGCGTTGAGCGATGTCTCCGAACCTTTCAGTAATCGCCCGGATCTGGTCTGCCGTGAGGGGTGGTTCCTTCCTTCGGGTGCCGGTGGGCAGGGCGTCGAGCTTCTTCTGTGCCGCTTCCCTGTCGCGTTGCGCGTCGTTGATCCACTGGGTGACGACGGCTGGGTCGGCTCCAGAGTCGAGGGCGGTCTGGTAGCGGGCGAGGCGCCGCTCGCACTCCTTGATCGCCTGGCGGGCTTGAGCCTGCTCGGGGGTTTGTGGCTGTGCAGAGCTTGCCGCGATGCCGGCCTGGCTGAGTGCGGTGATGGGGGCGGTGAGCCGGTCCGGGGCGAAGGCCCGAGCGATCCATGCGTCCAGTGCCCGGCAGATGATGTCTTCGCGCAGGTTGATGGTGCGCGGATGATCGAGCCCGGGGTAGAGGGCCACTTCCTGTTCCTTGTACTCGCATCGGTAGTAGACGCGGTCGCGGATCGCCGAGGGCTGCATCTTCCGTCCGCACAGAGTGCATCTCACCCGTCCTCGCAGGACGTAGGCCCGTCGGCTGCTTCGCCGGTTGGGGCGTTCCTGCCGCTGGTAGACGCGGGCGCGCTGCCTGCGGGCCCGCTGGGCGGCCTCGAAGAGTTCCTTGGGGATGAGCGGGGTGTGTGCGGGTTCGTTGGACCAGATCCACTCGTCGGTGGGGTTGTGGGTCATGGTGGTGCGGTGACCGAGGGTGACGTCGTCGATGTCGGTGAGGCGTTCTTCCTTGCGCTGCTTGTTCCACACCTCGTAGCCGTTGTGGCGAGGGTTGTGGAGGATCGCCCTGACGGCACCGGCCTGCCATGCCTTCTTCGCTGCCGGAGGGCTCCACGGGCAAGGCGCCTGCTCCCGCCGGGTGAGGCGGTCGCGGGTGTGACGCCACTCGCTTGGAGGGCTGCGGGGCACCGGACAGGTGGCGGAGCGGATGAGGCAGTGCGCCTCGATGCCGACGCATCGGACTTCTCGCCGCTTTTGTGCGCGGTGAACCCGTACGGTTCCCTCATCGAGTGGCTGCTGTCCGGGACTGGTGCAGCTGATCGGGG
This sequence comes from Streptomyces sp. NPDC001093, assembly GCF_040298985.1. Taxonomy (NCBI): domain Bacteria; kingdom Bacillati; phylum Actinomycetota; class Actinomycetes; order Kitasatosporales; family Streptomycetaceae; genus Streptomyces; species Streptomyces sp. NPDC001093. Next base: position 61,216 of record NZ_JBEPBF010000021.1, read on the forward strand.
TGCGGCGAGTGTCTGCGCTACGGGTTCCTCACGAGTGCCGGGTTGCTCGAGAGGCGGGGCCGGGGCGGTGTGGGTGGCGTGCCACAGGTCCGGCCGCCGATCGGGGCCGTTCTTGATGCCCCGGTTTCGGTGGGCCAGATTTCGCTTCTCGAGGGCGACGAGGGCCTTGAAGGTGCTGGAGCGGGCGACGTCGGCGGCTTGGGCGATGTCGTCGACGGTGGCGGAGTCGGTGAAGGTGACGAGTTGGGTGTAGACGTGAATGACGGCGGGGGACAGCCCCGTCAATCGGTCGCTGATCGTGGTGTCGGACATGAAGAGGGCCTCGCTTCCCGAAGGGCTTGTGGAGTGAGGTCCCCGGCCGGGGCGCGGTCTCGGGGGGCCGCTTGTGTCGCCGGCGCGTGCGCATCGCGAGTGTTCCGGACGGACAGGCCGATGCATGGGAACGCGGTGGTCTCCGTAATCCCGGTTGACGCGTCGGCCGCGACCATGGACGCTCGGACGCGGCCATGACGTCAAGCGTCGGTCAGCCGATCGCGTCCGCCCACATGATCGGCGCGCTGATCGGAAACGGCTGGCGTCGAACGACCGTCGTCGCCCGAGTTGGGAGATCGACGACCCTGTTTGTCAGCTGGTTCTTCGTCTACTGGTGGTGCCGGGTTGATAGGCTGCTGACCAGCGGAAATGGCCTCGAAGTGGGAGAGCGGCTCTCTGGCTCGCGAACGTTCTGGATCTTGATCCGCGACCGCACCGGAAGGGGGGCTCTACCATCCGGAGAGCGTTTGGCCAGCCGGTCGAAGTCGGCCCGGAACTTCATCCTCGGTCTTCCGAGGCGAACTTCACCCGGTCCTCCCCGAGCCGCCGCTCGAGGACCATGAACTGGTGGCGCAGGACGAGAATCTCCGCGTCCTTGTCGCGGTCGCTCATCGGTAGCAGCCGCAGTGCGGCGAACGCGTTGGTGATGGTCAGGTAGGCGAGACGAAGCAACACGGGTGCTCATCCTGCCTCAGCGCCGAACAAGCCCCTGACCTGCATGGATGACATTCTCGGCAGGCGCAGAGTCCAATTGCCGGCCCATTCCGTCACAAGGAGCGGGCGTCGCCTTCGTCCTGGCGGCATGGACCACGAGACTCTCGGCCATACTCCGCTGGCTTGCGGGATCACCAAAGTCACGTCCCAGGCACTGCTCCGCCGGCCTGCCCAGCGCCGTGCTCGCGACGGAACCGTCAGTACCTGCGGCGTCGGCAGATCCGGCACACGATTCCCGAGCGGCGGGACCAGCGGGCCAACCGTAAGCGGCGCGGCAGCCGGGGCGGTCGCCCCGCTGGATTCGACCGGGCTCGGTACGCCCGCAGGAACGAAGTCGAGCGGACCATCAACGGGCTCAAGGACTTCCGGGCCGTGGCGACCCGGGCGGAAGCGGTAGGGGATTCCGCAAGCCGTACGCACGAGCGATCCTGGAGGTATGGCCCGCCGTCGGCACTGCTGCGTCTGCGGCGCCGTGCTCCCGAAGAACGCGATACAGCGGCGCCTGTACTGCGGCCCGGCCTGCCGGGCCCAGGCGTACCGGGGCAGACAGGTCACCATACGGATCGGGGCACTGGGCGGGCTGCTGATGAGGGCCAGAGCCACCGAGGATGGCCACCTGCTGCGGCGGCTGCTGTGTCCGGTGTGCGGACGCATGACCTACGCGGCCGGGTCCCGACGCCGAGACGCCAAGTACTGCTCTGCCCGCAGTCGAGACCGTGCCTACCGGCGTCGGCAGCGTCAGTACCGTCACGTCAAGCCGTCGGAAAAGCGAGCTGTACCGACGGGTACGACGCCCTGACCCCACGCAACGAGAAACCACTGCGCGACCCGGCTGACCGCCGCCGCCAGTGACCCCTGTCTGACCTGCTACGAAACCAAGATCAATCTCACCGATACTGGCTGTTCCGTCGGTCCAAGGCCGGTAGAAGCGCCGCAACGACAGCGAGCCGGTCGGCCCGGCCTCCCGGAGCAGGCCCGAGGTGATGAGGAAACCGGAGATGACGAAGAACACGTCGACTCCGACGTAGCCGCCGGCAATGAACGGGATTCCGGCGTGCGCGAGTACGACGAGCGTGACGGCCAGCCCGCGCAGCCCCTGGATGTCGTGCCGGACGGAAGGATCCGTCGGACGGCCGCCAGGCGATGCGCTCGCATCGCGCCCGCGCCGTGGCCACCCCTTGGCCTGCAGGTCGGGCTCACTGTCTCGCAGCAGGCGGGAGGCCGTGGAGTTGTGCGTCATGCCCTTGGACTGTCCGCCGGGCGGAGGGTGTCCCTGCGATGCGGAACACGGATCCATGCCGATGAGACGGGCCGGAACTTGACGGGGCGTGCGGACAGGCACGGGATGCTCGGGAGTGTGGGGCCGGCCTGTTGGGTCGGCCCCACACTCTCCGACAGGGGGCAGGCATTGCGTGTCAGTGGAGCGTGTTCCGCAGGAAGGTGTTGGCCTGGGCGACCGCTGCCTGGGCGGCGTTGGTGTTGCGCAGGGCGTTGAGCATCGCGAAGTCGTGGATGGTGCCGTTGTAGCGCACGGCGGTCACGTCGTTGCCGGCGGCGCGGAGCTTGGCTGCATAGGCTTCGCCCTCGTCGCGGAGCACGTCCGCCTCGTCCGTGATGACCAGTGCCTTCGGCAGTCCGCTGAGCTGATTGAGGGTGGCGCGCAGCGGGGATGCGAGGATCTGGTTGCGGTCCTTGGTGTTGGGGGCGTAGGCGTCCCAGAACCACTGCATGGCCTTGCGGGTGAGCCATGGGCCGCCTGCGAACTCGCGGTAGGAGGCGTCGTTGAAGGCGGCGTTGGTCACCGGGTACAAGAGGACCTGGCCGCGCAGCTTCGGCCCGTGCTGTTGCTTGTCCATGAGACTGACAGCGGCGGTCATGTTGCCGCCGACGCTGTCGCCGGCGAGGGCGATCCGGGAACCGTCGACGTTGATCTCGTTGCCGTGCTCGGCGACCCACTTGGTGGCGGCGTAGGCCTGCTCGATGGGGATCGGGAAGTGCGCTTCGGGGGCGGGTGTGTAGTCGACGAAGATCACGGCAGCGTGTGCGCCGTTCGCGATCTGCCGGACCAGGCGGTCGTGGGTCCCCTCGTTGCCGAGCACCCATCCGCCGCCGTGGAAGTACATCACGACCGGGAGCCTTCCGGTCGCTCCGGCGGGCCGGACGATGCGGATCGTCACCTTGCCGGTGGGGCCGATGGGAAGAGTGCGGTGAGAGACGTCTGCCGGGGGCAGCGGAACAGGGCCGGACTGCGCGGCGTCCAGGGCCTTACGGGCTTCGGCGTACGACAGGGTGTAGATGGGGGGATTCTTGGCCGCCGCATCGGCGAACACCTGGGCGTCGTGCTCCAGCACGACCGAGGAGTGCCCACTCGACGAGCCGGGGGAGGCGAGAGCGTTGCCGGCCGCGACGATTCCTGCGACGAAGGGGACGGTCGCGGCGAGCGCGATCTTACGGCCGATGCGGGGGGAGGGTGCGGACATGACGGAATATCTCCTGGTTGTACGGTGTGCGGTCGGCGGCGTGCCTTGCGGTCGAACGCTTGCTGGCTGCAGATGGATCAGATCGGGTGGGTGCTGCCTGGTCAGTTGGTGCCCAGAACGTCGCGCAGCGTGGTGATGGCCTGGGTGATGGCGGCCTCGGCGGCGTGGGTGCCGCGCAGGGCGTTGAGCATCACGAAGTCGTGGATGATGCCCTGGTAGCGCACCGCCGTGACCGGGACGCCGGCCTCGCGCAGCTTGTTGGCGTAGGCCTCGCCCTCGTCGCGCAGCACGTCGGCCTCGCCGGTGATGACCAGCGCCGGGGGCAGACCGGTCAGCTGCTCGGTGGTGGCGCGCAGCGGGGACGCAGTGATCTGGGCGCGCTCACTTTCGTCGGTCGTGTACTGGTCCCAGAACCACTGCATGGCGTCCCGGCGCAGGAAGTAGCCCTCGGCGAACTGGTGGTAGGAGCCGGTGTCGAAGCTGGCGTCGGTGACCGGGTAGAACAGCACCTGCTGCACCAGGGGGACGTCGCCGCGCTCCTTGGCCATCAGGGTCAGCGCCGCGGCCATGTTGCCGCCGACGGAGTCGCCGGCCACGGCGATGCGGGTGGCATCCAGGTTTTTCGAGGCGCCGTCGGTGACGATCCAGCGGGCGACGGCGTAGTTCTGTTCGATGGCGACCGGGTAACGGGCCTCCGGAGACAGGTCGTACTCGGGGAAGACGACGGCGGCCCGGGCGCCGACGGCCAGCTCGCGGACCAGGCGGTCGTGGGTGTGGGCGTCGCCGAAGACCCATCCGGCGCCGTGGATGTAGACGATCACCGGCAGCACGCTCTGAGCGTCGGCGGGGCGGACGATGCGGGCCTTGACCGATCCGGTGGGACCGCCGGGGACGGTCACCCACTCCTCGGCGATTTCCGGCTTGCTGATCTCGCCGGACTGGACCTCGTCGACGGTCTTGCGGCCTTCGACCGGCCCCAGGTCGAACAGGTACGGCGGGTTTGCGGTGGCCTCGGCGAAAGCTGCGGCGGCAGGCTCCAGCACCGGGCGGGTGGTGGTCTCGGACATGGGGCGCTCCTCATGGGGAATGGCGGCGGGCGGTAGGGCCGGCCGTCCGGGTGGGCTGACTGGAACAGTACTGCACGATTTAGTCGTGCACAACTTAATCTAGCGCTACATAATCGTGAGCGCCTGGAAGGGTAGGATGGGGTTCGCTGATCATTCGATGTGAGGACCGGAGCCATGGACGAGACCGGGCACCAAGCCGCTGAGCCGGGCTCGCTCCTGCTCCAGGACCAGCTGTGCTTCGCCTTGTACGCCGCCTCGCGGGCGGTCACCGTCCGCTATCGGCCCCTGCTGGACGATCTGGGCCTGACCTACCCGCAGTACCTGGTCATGCTGGTGCTGTGGGAGCAGGACTCCATATCCGTCCGTGAGCTGGGCACCGCGCTCCAACTGGAATCCAGCACCCTTTCTCCGCTGCTCAAGCGCCTGGAAGCCGGTGGCCTGATCCGCCGTGAACGACGCGCCGAGGACGAGCGGTCCGTCTCCATCCACCTCACCCCGGCTGGTGCGGATCTTCGCGATAAGGCTCGTACCGTCCCTGCGGCCATCGGCGAGGCCATGGGACTGACTCTTGAGCAGGACGCCATGGCCAAGCACTTGCTCCGCCTGCTCACCAGGAACGTCACCGGTACTTGAGCTACCGGGCGAGCGAAGCTTGTGGGGTGTCTCTGCATTCATCGTCGAAGCACCGGGCCTGCGGCGCGGGAAAAATCGCCCGACAATGCGGGAAACGATCTACACAGAGGTTGCATCGGCCCTGACCAGGGAATTCCGTCGGTGCCCCCTGTTCCCCGGCCGACTTGGTGGCCACCACCGCCGAGAACGCCGGCATCCGCAAGACCGCTACCGGCGACCTGCCCGCCCCGCCCGCGAACGTCGCGAAGTTGCGGCCCCGCGCCGCCCGCATCCTGCCCGACGCATGACCCGCGCCTACGTCACCGATGAGCAGTACGAACGCTGCGTTGGCATCGTCCAGCGGCGCGAGTTGGCCCCGGCCTTGATGCGGCCGATGCCGGTTGAAGTGGCGCGCGTAGTCGTTGAGGACCTTCTCGGCGTGGCCGCGGTCGAAGATCGGGAGCCGGTCGGTGCACTCCTCGCGTGCTGAGCGTGCGAACTGCTCGGTGCGGGGATTGCAGTTGGCGGAGCGCGGAGGGATTTTGGTGACGTTGATGCCCTCGCTGGCGAAGACGGCGTCGAGGCTGGCGGTGAGCTTCGTGTCCCGGTCGTGGATCAGGTGAGTGAAGTCGGATGCGCGGTTGCTGAGTTGCCATATCAGCTGTCGGGCCTGCTGGGTGGCCCAGGCCGCGGTTGGGATGCGCGATGGCCCCGAGGAGGTGGACGGTTCGGGTGCGGACCTCCATGACGAACAGCGGGTGCAGCCGCTGGAGGCCGACCGTGTCGACGTGGAAGTAGTCGGGGCGCGGAGGCCGTGGGCCGGGCCTTGAGGAAGGCGGTCCACTCAACGCGCGCCGATTGTGGGCGAGGGGCCGGCCCGAGGCCGGCGGTGCGTGGGGTGCGGCGGACGGTGGCCGGGCTGGGCCTTGTGCCCGAGACGGCGGAGTTCGCCGTGGACACGCCGGAAGCCCCATCGCCGGTTCTCGGTGCCGAGCCGGACGACCAGGTCGCACAGCTAGTCGGGTAACGGCGGGCGTCCCGGCGAGGCTGGTTGTGTCCGCTTGTCCTTGATCAGACGTTGGTGCCAGGCCAGGAGGGTGCGCGGGGAGACGATCGGATGCTGGCGTACCGCCCGTGGGAGGAGTCGGGCGAAGGTGGTGAGCAGTGCCCGGTCGGGCCAGGTGGGCTTGGGGGGCCGCGACCTGTCGGCGCAGTACCGCGACTTCGTGTCGCAGGATCAGTATCTCGGCCTCCTTCGCCGCGGAGGATCGGGACAGCAGGACCAGCCACGCGAAGATCCGCGTGGCGATCAGGCGGAGCATTCGTACGAGCACAAGGTCCGATGGCGCCCGATCGGTCCGTGGAGCGTCGCCCCAGGTCACGGTCTGTGCAGCCATTCTGAAGCGGTACGGGGTTCCGCGGCAGCCCATGGCCAGGGCGACGCCGCAGGCGCGTACGGCGTCGGAAGCCAGGACCTTTGGCGGACCTGTACGACCGGGAAGCCACCGCGCGCGTGGCTGGCACAGGCTGAACAGCTGGGTCACGGACGTCGCCGCAAAGCCGAGGGGCTGAGGTCTGCGATCTTCGGGTAGCCGTCGACCGCCATGAGGAGGTCAGCCTCCGCAAGGAGGGATCGCAGCACGTGGATGATGCCGTCCTCGCCGCCCAGTGCCAGCCCGTAGACGTAGGGCCGCCCCACCGCTACCGCTCGCGCGCCCAGCGCCAGGGCTTTCACAACATGGTCCCCGGAGCGCACACCCGAATCGAAGATCACCGGAGTCTCGCCTGCGGCTTCGACGACATCCGGCAGCATGTCGAGTGAGGCAAGGCCACCGTTGGCCTGGCGTCCACCGTGGTTCGAGCAGTAGATCCCATCGACACCGCCGTCGATGGCCCGTTGGACGTCCTCGGGATGCATGATTCCCTTGAGGATCAGCGGCAGGTCGGTCATGGAACGGAACCAGGCGAGATCGTCCCACGTCAGGCGCGGGTCGCCGAAGGTCATTGCCCAGGATCTCACTGCGGCCTGGAGGTCCTCTTCCGGGGGCTTGGCCAGCCGGGACCTGAAGACCGGGTCGCTGAAGTAGTTTTCAAGGGCCAGCCCTCGCAGCTGGGGGAAGTTCGAGCGGCTGAGGTCGCGAGGCCGCCACCCCGGGATCCAGGTGTCCAGCGTGACGACGATCCCCTTGAAACCCGCCTGCTCGGCCCGGTGCACCAGGCTCTCGGCAAGTTCCCGGTCATTCGGGGTGTAGAGCTGGAAGAAGCCCGGGGTGTCACCGAACTGGGCAGCGACATCCTCCATCGGGTCGACCGTGAGAGTGGAGGCGATCATCGGCACGCCAGTCCTCGCCGAGGCTCGCGCCACGGCCAGGTCACCGTGGCCGTCCTGCGCGCACAGGCCGATCACACCCACGGGCGCCATCAACAGCGGGGACGGGAGGGTCAGCCCGCACAACTCGATGGACAGGTCGCGCTGGGCTCCGTCGACGAGCATCCTCGGGATCAGCCCCCAGTCGTCGAACGCCGAGACGTTGAGGTCCTGAGTGCGCTCGTCGCCCGCCCCGCCGGCGACGTAGGAGAGGAGCCACGGGTCCAGCGCCTTGGATCCTCGCTCCTCCAACTCCGCGTAGGTCATCGGCATCTTCGGCATGATGCCGGAGAGCCCGTTGAGGTAGATATCGAACTGGTAGTCGCCAAAGTTCGACACGTGGTTTCCTGCCTCCTCCTGGTCGGTTCTGGCCCGGCTGGCCGGTCTTGCTCGGTCGGAGCCTCAGTCGAACAGGTCCGGCGAGGAGGCGATGATCTGGTCCCACAGCGGACGGAACTGGAACCAGCCCGCGAGGGGCCCGCCGATCTGGGTGCGGACCTGCTCCGCGGTCTCCCGGTCGATCTCGTCGGGGGTGCCGGCGGCCATGGCCAGGAGTTGCGCCTGGCACGACCGTTCCATCGTGATGAACCACCACGCGGCGGCGGCAACGGACTGACCGACAGTCAGCAGGCCGTGGTTCTTCAGGATGACGGCCTTCGCCGAGCCGAGTGCCTCGCCGATGCGGCGCCCCTCGTCGGCATCGCTCACGACTCCGCGATAGTCGGCGTAGAGGCCTTGGTCCTCGAAGAAGGCGCAGGCGTCCTGGGTCAGTGGTGCCAACGGGATTCCGAGTGCTGAGAACGCCTTGCCGTGGAGGGAGTGCGCGTGTGCGGCGGCGACGGCGTCGGGGCGGGCCTTGTGGACCTCGGCGTGGATGCAGAAGGCAGCACGGTTCACCGGGCGCTTGCCGTGCAGCAGATTGCCTTCATGGTCGACACGGACCAGGTCGGAGACCTTGATCTGATGGAAACTCATCCCGAACGGGTTGACCCAGAACGTGTCGGGGAACTCGGGGTCACGGGCAGTGATGTGCCCGGCGACCCCCTCGGAGAAGCCCAGCTTGCCGAAAACCCGGAAGGCGGCGGCGAGTTCCTGCTTGCGTACTTCGCGCTCCTCTTCGACCGAGAGCCCCGTGGGCGGGAGCGGGAGATCGAAGTCGTCGGGGATCGGGCCGATGTTGGCCCGGATCAGGTCGAGCATCTCGGGGGCGTGGCGCTGCTGCGTGATCGTCATGGTCTTCGTTCCTTTCGATGTGTGGAGACGTGGTCAAGCCGTGAGCGCGGTGACAGGGATCCGTGCGGACTTCAGCCGTTTCCTGCCGTGGCGAGGATCAGTGAGGCGACGCGTTGCGGCGCCTCCAGCGGGGGCCAGTGTCCGACGTCCGCAAGGGCGTGGAGTGTCGCGTTCGGCATGCGTTCGGCGATCAGCTCGGCGATGTGGGCGCCCGCGACGGGGTCGCGCAGGCCCCAGATGAAGGTCTTGGGCAGATCGCTGGTCTCCATGGCTTCCACCCATCGGTCGCGGTGGGCAGTCCGGTCGGTGATGTAGTGGATCAGCCGGTGGGAGTTCAGGTGGCCGTCACCGTGGCTCATGCTCTTCCACATCGCGGCTGCGTCGGCGCTTGGGTCGTAGTGCTCGGCGAAGGTCGGTGCGAGGGCGGCGGCCATGAGTTCGCCGGTCAGTGCTGCGCTGAGCTGGGGGCCGGATTCCGGGTCGAGCAGCGCCGTCTGGGCCGCTTCCGGTCGGTGGAGTTCGGGGTAGATGCCGCCGTTCAACAGCGTCAGGCTCGTGATCCGACTCCTCAATGACCCGTCGGCGCTGCGCGCGAGCAGCTCCTGCGCCACGGTGGCCCCGTAGTCGTGCGCCACCAGATGCGTCGAGGTCACCGCCTCGTGCTGCCACAACGCGACCACCAGGTCGGCCTGCTCGTGGATCGAGTAGTCGTGATCGGCCGGCTTCTCGCTCGCGCCGAAGCCGAGGAAGTCCGGTATGAGGAGGGTGTGGCGAGCGGCGAGAACAGGTACCGCCTGGGCCCAGTCATGTGACGAACTGGGGAACCCGTGGAGCAGGGTCATCACGGGGCCGCTGCCGATGCGGCGGACGAACACCTGGCGGGGGACTCCGGCGACGGCGAGCGGGACCAGTTCCCCTTCGGACCACCATTGCTCGATACTGGCCGTCATCGGAGCCCTCCGAACAGTGCGGGCAGGAACCGGCGCTCCAACTCGCCGTGCGGGAGCGCTGCCGGTTCCACCAGGCTTTGTGCGAGTCCGCCTTCCCGGACGGCGACGACGAGGCGCAGCAGCATGTCGAGATCCGTCTCGGTCACCTTGCTCGGTGTGGTGGCGAGGAGTGGTGCGAGCAGCTCCGCGATTGCCGCCCGGATCGCAGCGTCGTGGCGGGCGAGGGCTTTGGCCGCCTCGGGGTTGCGGATGGCGTGGAGCGTGAACTCGGTGGAGATGAGGAACCAGGTTCGGGTCTCCTCGTCCACGACGCTCGCCAGCTCGATGAACGTGGCGACCGGTTGCTCGGAAACGACGGCTTGCTCCACCGCCTCACCGAGCTGTTTGAGGACGATCTCGGAGCGTCGAGTGAACAGCGCAAGGAAGAGTTCATCCTTGGATCCGTAGTTCGAATAAAACGCGCCGGTCGTGTAGCCGGCCCGTGCGCACAGCTCCGCGATCGAGACACCGTGAAACCCGCACTCGGCGAACGCCTGCTCGGCTGCGTCGAGCAGGCGCTCGTTCGTCTCCCGTCGTCTCTTGGTCACGCGTTGTGTCATGCATCCCACCTGTTCGCGTCAAGGCGCTCGACGATGCCGGATAGTGCTCCCTATCGGATAGGTACTCCTATCCGATAGGGAGCACTATCCAATGAGGGTGGCGGTGACGCAAGGCCCTCGACGGCAGTGTTCGAGGCCGAGGACGCTCTTCGAACCGAGCAGGCTGCATCGGGCCAGGTAGTCCGCCTGTCGGCGCAGCCGGTCACGGTGAGGGCGTGTTCGGGCGCTGTCACGTGTCGGTTGTGTGGATGTCTGACGGTGCGTCGAGGCGTGGTGCGGCCGGGTTCCGACTCGCTGCTCAGGCTGTGGTTGTGGTGGGCCGACCGACCGCGCCGATGATGTGCTCCCAGATCGCGAAGCGGATGTTCATCACGGCTCGGCGATCGGGGGGCGGTCATCAGGTGGCGGCGGAGCTGGACGCGCGGGGAGATGCCGTTCAGCGCTGACAGGAACCGCTTGGCCCGCCCAGCCGGCGGAGCGGAGGCGGTGTTGACACTCCCGATCACGTTGGCCGTGCGGGCGAATCGGCAGATCCGCGTCGGAACAGCAGGTACTGCGACTAAAAAGACCAAGCAGCGTGAACGCGCGACGAAGGGCCCTCGCGGATCTCGACATGGTGAGCATTCAACGCGGCTGACCGTTCGGTCCGGATGGACGTGGGCAGTGGCGCTCCCCCCACTGGCAGGGCGGCAAGGACGATGAGTAGCTCCTCGCCGGCTGGTGTGAGGTGGTATCTGATGCGGTTTCTGATGCCGGGCTCCTGGTAGGTCTGCTTTCGCAGGACTCCGGCGTCCACCAGTTTCTTCAAGCGGGTGGTGAGGAGGTTGGATGCGACTCCCAGTGCCGACTGGATTTCGGTGAAGCGGTGTCTTTCGCTGAAGATCTCGCGGATGATCAGCAGGCTCCAGCGCTCGCCGAGCACTTGCGAACTGCGTTGTACGGAGCACCACGGTTCGTCGGATGCCGTACCTTCCGCCCTTCTCGTCGGCCGACCGGACCCCAGGTCGGAGGCTGCCCAGGGTTCGGCCGGGACTGGTTACGGCGATCTCGGAGAGGCGCTGTCCGGGCTGTGGTTTCCACGTCGCCTGGCGTGCTCACTCATGCCGGACTTCGCCGGCTTTGGTGAGGGCCGGGTCCCGCTCTGGGCGCTGTGTTGCAGGTGTCAGTTTCGGTTGCTCTCTGCGACCTGCTTGCCGAGGTCGAGTTCGATGCCGTCCGGCTTCTGCAGGCCTCCTTCGAAGAGGCGCCGGACGCGGTGTTCGTTCTCGGGCCGTCCTACCGTTTGGAAGTAGGCGGACAGGGCGGATCCGAACTCTTCGTCCGGAATCCGGGCGCTCTCGTCGATGAGGGCCTTGGTTCCGGCTACGGCGACCTTGTCGAACCCTGCGATGCGGCGGGCGAAGGCATCGACGAAGGCGTCCAGCTCGCCCTCGGGAAGGACGCGGTTGACGTAGCCGTATTCTGCCGCCAGTTCCGCTGGGAAGTCGTCGGCCCCGAGCAGGATCTCCATCGCGCGGTCTCGGCCCACCAGCCTGGCCAGGTGCCCCGTCGCGTTTCCGCCGGGCACGGCCCCGACACCGACCTCGAACTGCCCCAGGATCGCGCGGTGTCCGGCGAAACGGATGTCCGTTGCCAGCACGAACTCACTTCCCGCTCCCCGGGCGCGTCCCTTGATCGCGGAGATCGTGACGGCCGGAACCCTGCCGAGGCGGATGAAGTTGTCCGCGTAGGGGTGGAGTCCTGTGGGGCCGGGCTTCATGGCGGCTATGCGCGACTTATCCGCCAGGAAGTCGAAGTGCGCCATGAAGAAGTCGGGGTTGTCGCTGTCGAAGACGACCACGGTCAGGTCAGGCGCCTGCTCGATGCGGTCCACCAGAGCGGCGAGCTGCTCGATGGTGTCCACGTCCATGAGGTTGATCGGGCCGTTGGAGAAGGTCACCTTCCAGTAGGACGGCGATGCTTCGGCCACGTGGAACTGCTGTGCGTTTGTCATGCGCCGCAACGTAGCTGACTATAATTTTAAAAGTCAACCCTGGCGGACGAAGGGTTGCCATCGATCGACTGCGTTTGCCTGCGGCGGAGATCTGACACCCCGTGCGGCTTGGCGCTGGTCCTGCCGGTCGCACGCTGCGGGCGCGGCTGACCGGTGTCGAAGTGGCGGAACGAAACCTCGGCCGGATCGAACGGGGGAGTCGGAGGTTGCCCTCCGTGCCCGCCACCGAGCTCACCGGGAAGGTCTGACTTGCAAAATACTAGCCTGCCGTGCATGCTTCCTTTCGGCCTCAGGGGCGGTGTTCACCCGATCGCTTCCTGAAAGCAGGTCTCGTTCCCTGGCGGCCGAGGCAACCGCCGTCATCAGGTCCCGCCTTACCGGAGGTCACCGTGAATCAGCCCCCCGCTCCGCTGCCTCTCGCTACCGGCACGTATTTGGCCACCCTGCGTAAGGAGGCGGCCGCACTAGAGCAGTTGCTGCGCGTCGCGGATCCGGCCACCCCGGTGGCCACCTGTGGCAGTTGGAGCATGCACGACCTGGGCATCCATCTGGGCCAGGCGTCCCGCTTCGCGGCGGCCCTGCTGCAGACCGGGCAGTTGCCCGGCGAGCAGTTCGCCCCGCCGGCCGGGCAGGAGATCGCCGACTGGTACGCCGGGGGCGCGGCCGCAATCCTGGCCACCCTGGAGGAGACCGACCCCACCACACCGGCCTGGGCGTTCGGCTTTGAAGACGCGGTGGCGGCGCTCTGGTTCCGCCGTGTTGCCCAGGACACGGCGGTCCACCTGGTCGATGCCCAGCTGGCCACCGGCGCCGACGTGCACGTCGATCCGCTGATCGCAGCCGATGGCATCGATGAGGTGTTCGCCGTGATGGTTCCCAGGGTCTGGCGCAGCGGCGAGCAGAAGCCGCTGCCGGCACCCGTGGCGCTTCACACCACCGACACCGGACACAGCTGGCTGATCCAGCCCGGCGACATGCCGCAGACCCTGCCGGTGGACTCGGGGCCCGCAGCGGCCACGGTGAAGGCTCCCGCAGCCGAGCTGCTACTCGCCCTGTGGAAGCGGCAGCCCGCAAACCCGGAATGGATCAGCGGTGACATCGCCGCGGCCAACGCCCTGCTGACGGCCACGTTGACACTCTGACCGCCCCTGCTCTTCCGTCTTCGGCACCCCCAGCTGTCCCGGGGGGAACCGGAGCACGAAGCCGTGTGCGCAGAACCGGGCGACGGTCCGCCGGACCGCGTCCGAGAACGGCGCCGACAGATCAAGACTCGTGGATTCCACAATTCTGTGCCTAACAAGTCCGGACCTGCGCCGTAATTCTGCTGTTTCCCGGCGCAAGGCGCATCGCGGGACGAACCGAGTGGACAGACACACCCGTCCTTCGGCGTCTCGCCTTTACATCCCAAACAACCAAAGGGGTCTACCGTGTTCGAAAAGCTGCCGCTGCACTCCCGGCGGAAATTCCTGGCCACCTCGGTCGCAGCGGCGGCCGCGGCGACCGCAGGATCCCTCAGTGTGCTCCCCGCCCAGTCGGCTGCGGCAGCCGAGGCGGGATCCCGCCGCGGATGGCCGGCAGGCAGCAGCGTCAACGGCCTCGGCAGCGTCTCGCAGGCGCCCAATCTCCCGGCCGGGTTCACCGACACCTTCACCAGCCGGTTCATCCAGGCCAACGGAATCCGCCAGCACGCGGTCATCGGCGGCCACGGCCCGGCCCTGCTGCTCGTCCACGGCTGGCCCGAGACCTGGTACGCCTGGCGCCTGCTGATGCCCACCCTGGCCAAGGACTTCACCGTCATCGCCGTCGACCAGCGCGGCATCGGCCTGACCGACAAGCCCCAGGACGGCTACGACACCGCCACCCTCGCCGACGACCTGGCCGCCCTGATGGACGAGCTCGGCCACCAGCGGTTCGCCGTCGTCGGCCACGACACCGGAATGCCGATCGCCTACGCCCTGGCCGCCGACCACCCGGAGCGGGTCGACCGCCTGGTCGTCGCCGAGGCGCCCCTCCCGGGCATCAGCACCTCGCCGCCGGCCTTCGGCCCCGAGTGGCTCAACGACCGGATCTGGCACATCGGCTTCAACCGCCTCGCCACGATAAACGAGCTGCTCGTCAGAGGACGGGAAGGCATCTTCTTCGGCTTCGAGTTCGACATCAACGCTGCGAAGAAGCTGCCCGACTACGCCGTCGACTACTACATCAGCACCCTTGCCTCCGACCGCGACGCGCTGCGCGGCAGCTTCAGCTTCTACCGCGCGTTCGACACCACGCTCGCGCAGAACCTGGAACGCCAGAAGTCCGGCTTGCTCACCATGCCCGTCCTGGCAATCGGCGGAGCGCTCAGCATTGCCGACGGAGCCGGGGTCACCATGAAGGCTGCTGCACACGACGTGCAGACCGTGGTCATCCCCGACACCGGCCACTGGGTCGCCGAAGAGGCACCCGAGCAGATGCTGGCGGCGCTGACCCCGTTCCTGGTCCCTTACCGCGCAGCGCACACCGCCGCCTGATCCGGGGTAAAGGACCGGTTCGGGCCTCTCTGCACATGACCCGGTCCAGCGGGGCCGAGCGGGGCGCGCCCTCGACCCGCTCGGCCCCACCGGCCACGTGCACTTCCCCGGCCCGGGCACCTCGGACGTCCCGATCGCAACCGCGTGCGACCTGAACCCCAAGGCCTTCGTCCGTAACCAACTTCCAACCCGCAGCAGAGCAAGACACGTCTTAAGCGAAATGCTCCCACAGTCCCGCAGTCGTGTGCGTTCGATGAAACGCAGGTGCTATCCCATGACGGGCACCGGCAGGGACCCGCGCTACTCGTTGCGGGCTAACCGCAGTGAACTCTGCCGACCAGCTCATCGCCTGTTTTCCTTGGGCCGCGAGTATTCCAACAGGAATGACTGAAATGACTGACCAGCACAGTGAACCGGATGCCGGCGTACCCATAGCCAGACGCGTGATGCTCGCGACGTTCGGTATCGGCGCAGCCGGCATCGCCGCCGCGCCCTCCCTTCAAAGGGGCTGGGACAGCGCGCTCGGTGCGGCATCGCAGTACGACCCCACCAAACTCACCGAACTGCTGCCCAGCCCGGGCGGCTTCCGCTACTACAGTGTCGCCGACTCGGTGCCGCACAAGGACGCGACGAACTACCGGTTGACCGTCGACGGCCTCGTCGACCGCCCCAGAATCTACGCACTTGACGAGCTGCAGGCCCTTCCGCACACCAGGGTGGTGCACGACGTGCAGTGCACCGACGGCTGGGGGGTGCCCGACACCCCCTGGGAAGGCCCCCAGCTCTCCACCATCCTTGACGCTGCCGGGGTTCGTGCCGAAGGCAAAGCGATCCGCTTCACCTGCTTCGACGGTGTGTACAGCGAAAGCCTCACCCTTGAACAGGCACGCCGTGAACCGTCCTGATGTGCTCGTGGCACTGAAGATGCAGGATATGCCCGTCACCTACGAGCATGGCGGTCCGGTACGCCTCTGCGTTGCCCCGATGTACTTCTACAAGTCCGCGAAGTGGCTCTCCAAAATCACCGTCACCGACCGGGTGATACCCGGCTACTGGGAGGTGAACGGATATGACGTCGACGGCTGGCTCCCCGGAGCCGACAAGAGAAGCGGCGCATCCACGGTCTGAGCCCCCTGGCCGCATCCACCGGTTCGGTCGTGCGCAGCGTCTGGCCCACCGCGCTACCAGCTGGCTGATGCTGCTCTGCGTGGCAACCGCAGCCTGTCTGTACTTCCCGCCCCTCTCCGAGCTCGTCGGTCGCCGCCACCTGCTCGTCACCGCCCATGAGTGGACGGGAATCCTGCTGCCCGTACCATTCCTCCTCGGGCTCACCTCATCCGATTTCCGTCGTGATCTGCGCAACCTCAATCGCTTCGCCGAATACGACTGGCGGTGGCTGCGGGCTGTCCGTAAGCGCCGGACCTCACCGCGCTCCCGCCCGGCCGGCAAGTTCAACGCCGGGCAGAAGCTCTACGCCGGGTGGATCGCCGGGGCCGTACCGGTCATGATGATCACCGGCCTGCTGATGTGGTTCACCAACCTCCTGCCACCGATCCCGCGCACAAACGCGATCTTCGTACACGACTGGGTGGCGTTGACGATTGGTCTCGTCGTGGTCGGGCACATGCGACTGGCGTGCAGAGACCCGGAGGCGCGGCGCGGCATGCGGACGGGGTACGTCGACCTCGCCTGGGCAGCGAGGCACCATCCCAAGTGGGTGGGCAGAGACTGACGGCGTCCACGAACTCGGGCCGAAGGGCTGAGAGGCGGCCGCAGGGCGCCGCCTGTCAGGACGGGAAATTCCGGTGACGCTCACGGGCCCTGGTGGGTGTTGGTGAGCAGTCGTGTCTCTGCGGCCGCTCGTTCCCTCTGCCGCCAGGTTCCGGGTGGTTCTCCGTGGTGGCGGCGGAAGGCGGCGGCGAAGGCGAAGGGTGAGCCGTAGCCGACGGCGTCGGCGATCTGGGGCAGGGTGAGATCGTCGGCGCGCAGGT
Organism: Streptomyces sp. NPDC001093; assembly: GCF_040298985.1. Lineage (NCBI taxonomy): Bacteria > Bacillati > Actinomycetota > Actinomycetes > Kitasatosporales > Streptomycetaceae > Streptomyces > Streptomyces sp. NPDC001093. Next base: position 78,048 of record NZ_JBEPBF010000021.1, read on the forward strand.
GGTCGCGGGCGATGGTCATGCGCCATTCGGTGAGGTACTGCATGGGGGCCTGACCGAGTGCCTCCCGGAACACCCGCGCGAAGGCGGCGCGGGACAGGCCGCTGATCGCGGCCAGTTCGGGGACCGTCCACGGGTGGGCCGCATTCTCGTGCATGGCCTGTAGCGCGGCGGCAAGGCGCGGGTCCGCGGCTGCCCGGTACCAGCGGGGCGCGGTCGTGCTGCGGCGGAAGTCGCAGCGGATGGCCAGGACGAGAAGCAGGTCCAGGAGGCGATCCAGGACGATCTGCTGGGCGAGTTCGTTCCGGACCAGTTCGCGGGAGATCAAAGTGATCACGTCCCGCAGGGGATCGTCGTCGGCCGCCGATAGGGTCAGAACCTGGGGCAGTGCGTCCAGCAGCCCGCTGCCGACCTCGCCGGAGAACTGGTAGGCGCCGCACAGGAACACCGTGGCCTGCGGGTTGTCGTCGGGGCTCGTCCGGGCGTGGCGGGCCCGGAACTCCTCCGGCTCGAGGCATGTGGCGCCCGGCTCATTCCCGATGTAGTGGTGCGGCCCGCCGCGCACCAGCGTGACGCTTCCCGGTATGAGCTCCACGGCGCTGCCGGGGGTGTCCAGCCAGAGGTAGCCGCGGCCACGGACGACGGTGTGCACCGACAGCGGTGTCGAACCGCCAAGATGCAGTCCCCACGGTGGTTCGGCGACCGTCCGTGCGAACACCGCGCCGGTGGCGCGCGCCCGCACCAGGTGGTCAGACAGCAGGTCCATGGGATCAGCTTGACCAGTAGGAGTATCAGGGTCAAGGCGCGAGAGCATCAAGTAAAGAATCGAGCGGAACACGCATGGAGTGTCTTGCTCAGGACTTCTAGCGTGGAGTCATGAACAACGAAACACGCCCCACCGCACTCGTTCTGGGCGGCACCGGTCGGACTGGTTCGCTGCTGGCCGAGGGCCTCGCCCAGCGAGGGGTCGCTCCCCGTACCGCGGCACGCACCGGAGCGGACGTCCGGTTCGACTGGGACGACCCGGCCACCCACTCCGGCGCCCTGGCCGGCGTCGACCGCCTGTACCTGGTGACACCTACCATGCGCGTCAGCTACGCCGACCAGGTCGGCGCCTTCCTGGACCTCGCCGAGGCGGCCGGCGTGCGCCACGTCACCTATCTGAGCGTCCACAACGCCGACCAGGCGCCGGCCGGGATCGACATCGCGGCCGTCGAGGCCGACCTGGCCTCCCGGCCCGGCATCACCCACACGGTCCTGCGCCCCGCATGGGTGATGCAGAACTTCGCCGACGACCACCTCCCGGTCATCGGCGGAGTGATCACGGCCCCGAGCGCCGGCGGCAGGGAGGCCTTCGTCGACGCCTCCGACATCGCGGCGGCCGCGGCCGAGACGCTGCTCGACCCCGAAACCCACGCCGGCGCCACCTACTCGCTCACCGGCCCGCAGGCCCTCACCTTCCGCGAGGTCGCGGGCACTATCGCTGCCGTGAGTGGCCACCCCGTCGCCTACCACGACATCGACCAGGAGGCATGGATCTCCGGTGCGCTCGCCGCGGGTGTCCCCGCCGACTTCGCCGTGATCATGCGCTGGCTCACCGGCGCCGTCATCGCGGGCAGTGGAGCCACGCCCACAGGCGACATCGAGAAGGTCACGGGGCGGCCGGCCACCACGTTCCGCGCGTTCGCCGAGCGCCACGCCCACGTCTGGACCTCGTAAGGGCCCGGCGCCGCCCCGGTGGCACGAGAGACGAAGCAAGCCCGCTGACTGCGGGACACATCCGAAGGAGACACCACAATGATTGATCACGTGTACATCTCGGTGAGCGATCTCAAGCGCTCAAGCGCCTTCTATCTCGCGGCGCTCAAGCCGCTTGGGTGGAAAGAGATCGGTTCCTACGAATCGGACACTCCGGGTGTCCCCAGCCTCTTCGGACTCTGCGATCAAGTCTATGGATCGGGTAAAGCTGTCGGTGCCAGCATCTGGCTGCGTGAGCGGCAGCCAGGTGAGACCGGCCTCTACCTCGGCCTCGTCGCCGACAGTCCGGCCGAAGTAGACGCTGCGTATTCTGCCGCCCTGGCCGCCGGCGGCCAGGATGACGGTGGAGCGGGTCCGCGTCCGCACTTCGGCCCCGGATATTACGCCGCGAACGTCACTGACCTCGACGGCAACCGACTTGAGATCGTCAACAAGACCATCAATCCAAAGCGCCCAGCCTGACAGGTAGTTGCCTCCTCACCTTGTGCGAGAAGTGCAGCCGGATGAAATGCGCCGACTTGCTCGACCTCCGGCTGCACTTCCGAGTGCCCCAGCTGCGAAGGCCACGCGAGTACGGCGAGATGCACATGCAGTCGGCCGGCCGTGTTGGTGACCGTGCGTAAGCGTGGCGCTGGAGAAGTGGCTGGGTGCGGCGTGGTCAGGCCGCCTGGCCACAGTTGTTCGCGCCGGGACCGTCGCCGCGCAGCGGGCTGAAGTCGACATCCAGGGACGGGTCGTACGCCTCGGGTGGGATGCCGAGTACGTGGGCGGAGTACTCGCCGAAGCGGCGGATGCGGTCGGTCAGGTAGGGCGAGATGTGGGCCAGATACTCACGCCGTTCGAGTGCGACGTGCTGAGGGTCGCACGAACCGCTCGAAGTGCACCGCTGGGCCCCGTTCAGGCCCTTGCGGACCTACCCGACCTGCTCCCACGCGCCGACGCGGTGAACCTGGCCACGCCCCTCACGGACGCCACCATCCACCTTGTCGACGCCGCTTTCCTGGCACGCATGTGGAACGGCAGCCTGCTGGTGAACATCGCGCCCGGCGGTGTTGTCGACACCGAGGCGTTGTTCACCGAGCCGAAGCTGGACGGCTGCGTGCCGCGCTAGACGTCACCGACCCCGAACCGGTACCCGCGGGCCACCCGCTATGCAATGCTCCGGGGGCGCTCATCAGCCCCCACATGGGCAACAAGACCTCCGCCTTCCTGCCGAGAGTCGAGCGGCTGCTGTGCTCCCAGATTGGCCGCTTCGCCGACGGAGAGCCACTGGAGAACGTTGTAACGCAGCACTGAGCCACAGCCGGCGGGTGCCTCTGAATCTGGTGGAAGACTTGTTCTGGCCGTGTACGAGGAGGTCCATGTGGGGCCGCATGGAGTCTCGCGCCGGTATTGCATCGACACGCTGTTGTGACGGCTCAGACAGTGGGTCGCTAGTGGATCACGCCCTTGTCGGGGTCGCCGAGGGGGACGCTTTGCACCGGCCAGATCTCGCTGGGTTCGGTCAGTAGGGGCTTTGTCGCGTCCCTGATCCGCTGGAGATTCGAGCTGGCCAGGTGTGCCTGGAAGTCCTCGGAGGTGAGCCAGTGCTCGACGATGAAGACGTCCTTGCCATCGGTGTGTAGTGCGAAGAGCTTGCATCCCGGTTCCTGATGGACCAGCGGGGCGAGCTCGCGGTACACGTCGAGCACCTCTTGGGTCTTGCCCGGCGCGGGGATCAGGCGGGCGATGACGACGGGCATACGTGCAAAACCTCTCGGGACGGTCTCCCGCGCCGTGAACGTGGGATTCGGGGTGAAGCCGCACTCCCATGATGCACCGCACCGGCCGCTACGCCACTGGTGGCGGCACGGCAGCGCGCCACGACCGTTGGCGCCGCCAACAGCCTTGATCATAGGTCGCTCATGAGTCGGCCGTCCGTCACCGGGTCGAGTACAGCGCGGCGATGTCGTTGGGCAGCGCGGACTTGATCTGGCGGCTGAATTCGTCGACGAGCACTTCCTCCTGGCCGGTGAGGAGTCCCCTGATCGCGGCTCGTGCGACCTCCTCGGGACTGATCTTGGGCTGGTCGACATTGGCGGACAGGTCGGTGTCGACATACCCGACGTGCACACCGAGCACGCGGGTGCCCTGCGAGCGCAGGGCCAACCGCATCGCGTTGGACAGCGACCACTGCGCTGCCTTGCTCGCTGCATATCCGGGCGCCTGCTCCAGGGCCAGCCAGGATGCGGCGGACAGCATGTTGATGACGGCGCCGCCGCCGTTGTGGGACAGCGTCGGAGCGAAGGCCTGGGTCACAGCCCAGGTGCCGAGGTAGTTGACCTCCAACTCGCGCCTGGCGTCGTCCAGCGACGCGGTGAGCGGCGACGCCGCGAAGGCGGTGCCGGCGTTGTTGACCAGGATGGAGAGGTCGCCGATCGCCTCGACCGCGGTGGCGATGGTGGCAGGGTCCGTGACGTCCAGTTGGATCGGCACCACCCCGGGATCGGTGATCTGTTCGGGGCGGCGTGCGGCGGCGTAGACCGTGGCGCCGTGCTCGGCGAGCACTCGGGCGAACGCCTGGCCGATCCCCCGGTTGGCGCCCGTCACCAAGGCGGCCTTGCCTTGAATCTGCATGTCTATGTCCTATCCGTTCGGTGTTGCACGTGGGCCGAGGTCTGGCGTCGTCGGTAGCAATTCCACCTGACTTTTCTTCTTAAAGTCAAGGGCGCTTCCCGCGGTCCGGCGAGATGGTTGTCCAGCGGGCCGGCGTCCTTCGCCACGGGCTTCAGCCGCCCTTTCCGACGGGGCGGCCGACGGCGACACGCGGGCCTGTTTCTACGGAGTTCTGCACCCCGGATGTGCGGCGTTGCCTGACGGAATGGACCGTCAGGGACAGCGCTCCGACGGCGAGGAAGGCCATCCCCTCGCAGGCCGTCGCTGTCCAGCCGTGTGCTTGCAGGAGCGCCAGGCCGATGCTGGAGCCGATCGCGCCGCTGGCGAACAAGGCGAAGATGTAGACGGTGTTGAGCCTGGCGCGTAGGGCGGCGGGCCCGGTGAAGATCCGTGTCTGGTTGGCTATCTGCGCACTGGTGGTGCCGTAGCCCAGCAGGTTGCAACCGATCACGAGGCCAACCACGGAGTCGCCGGCGAACAGGAAGACGACGAAGGCGATGCCGGCGGACGCCAAGCCGACGGTGTTGACGGTGTCGGGGCCGTAGCGGTCGGTGAGCCGACCGGAGTAGCGGGCGGCCAGTGCGCCGGGCACGCTGCCGAGACCGAAAAGGCCGGCCGCGGCCGGTCCGAGCTCGATGGGCTTCTGGGACAGATGGAAGGCCAGCGTCGCCCAGAACGCGGAAAAGGCAGCGAAGCCCGTCGCGCCGAGGACTGTGGACAGGCGCAGGGAAGCATGCCCGACGATGAGCCGCGGCAGGGACGCCAGCAGCTTCGGGTAGCCGATCCTGTCCTGGCCGCCGTGCGGGCTCTGTTCCGGCATGTACCGGGGCAGGACGAGCAAGAGCAGGGCGGTGGCGGCCGCGGCGGCGAAGTAGCCGGCACGCCACGTCCCGGTCGCTTCGGCGAGGGCCCCGGAGACGGTACGGGAGAGCAGCGCTCCCAGGGTCAGGCCGGTACCGACGGCTCCCAGGGCCCGGCCCGCCTCGCCGCGGGCCGCCATGGAGGAGACGGTTGGCATGATGAGCTGCGGGAGCACGGTGGTGACCGACAGGACGAAGGTCGCCGTGCTCAGCACTGCTATCGAGGGGGCGAGTGCTCCTGCGAGCAGCGCCAGTGCGGTGATGGCGAGCAGAACGCTCGAGATTCTGCGCAGTCGTGCGCGGTCGGCGAGAGGGACGATCACGACGATGCCCAGTGCGTAGCCGATCTGCCCGGCCGTGGCGACGATGCCCGCCGCGGCGGAGGAGACGCCCAGCCCCTGTGCGATCCATTCGAGAAGCGGCTGGGTGAAGTAGATGTTGGAGACGGTGATGGCGGTGGCGGTGGCGAAGACGGGGATGGTGCCGCGCTTCACGCCCGAGGTCGTGGACAGCGCGGTCATTGCGCCTCCTCGCACAGCCAGGAGGGCAGGGGCGGGCGTATCGGGAAGGCGAGGGGGGTCGGCTTCACCGGGCCGTCGCCTGGTCGGCATCAGGCTCACGACTGTGCGTCCTGGAACGCGGTGACGAGTTCTGCGGTGGTGACGATGGCATGGGCGTAGGTGGGGCCGGTCAGCTCGTGTGCGGCATGCATTCGTTCGGGGGAGAGGGCCGCTGTGGCATCCCGGACCAGCGTCACGTGGTAGCCGAGTTCCATGGCGAAACGGGCTGTGGCCTCGACGCAGGTTTCCGCCAGCAGGCCGACGACCGCCACGTGGGTGATGCCGTGCTGCTTGAGCTGGAAGTCCAGGTCGGTGTTGGCGAACCCGCTCGAGCCCCAGTGCTCCCCGACGACGACATCTGCCGCCTGCGGCTGGAAATCGGGGTGGAACTCCCCGCCCCAGGATCCCCTCGCGAAGTGGTGCCCCTTCTGAATCATGCGCTGTGAGGGGTTGGGGTGGTCCCAGGTTTCGTAGTCGCCTGGCTGCCAGCGGCGGTGCGGGACGAACACCACGCGCATGCCGGCCTCGCGGGCGGAGTCGATCACGGAACGCAGGTTGTCCAGCAGGCCGACCTCCTTCGCCACGGGCTCCACTCGCGGCCAGGTCTTGCCGCCCTCGGAAAGGAAGTCGTTGTAGGGGTCGACCAGCAGAACGGCTGTGCGGCTGGGGTCGTAGGTGTCGGTCACGGCTTCTCCTCGAATGTGGATGATGAACAACATCTAGATTCAGGATTACTCGCATCATCCTCGAAGTCAAGTATTAGCAGCTCATAGTCAGGATTCACTTCATGTGTATGATGGACGTCATCCATCCGGTCGGCGGCAAGCCGCTCCCTCGAAAGGAAGACCCGACATGGGGCACTCGCAGAAGGAGAAGGCGGCGTCCCGCGAGCGGGTACTGCGTATCGCAGCCCGCAAGATCCGCGCGGAGGGCGTCACGCGCCCCGGCATCGCGGACCTGATGAAGGAGGCGGGGCTGACACACGGCGGCTTCTACAAACACTTCGCATCCCGGGACGACCTGATCTCCCAGGCTGCGGCCGTAGCCCTGGCCGAGGGCTCGGCGAAAATGGAGAGAGCCGCGCGGAAGAACGAACGAGAACCGAGGGCCGGTCTCATCGACGCCTACCTCGGGAAGCAGCACCGCGACGCGCCGGCCACCGGCTGTGCCCTGGTCACGCTCGGCGCCGCCGCCGGACGCGGCGACCAGCACTTCAAAGAGGCCTACGAGAAGCAGGTCCGCACGTACCTGGATCTGCTCGCCGGCCTCAGCGAAGACTCGGGGGAGGCCCAGGCCGAGGCGATGCTCACCCTCAGTGCCCTGGTCGGCGCCACGCTCATGTCCAGGGCCGTGGCCGACAAGAACCTCTCCGACGAACTGCTCGCGACAGTAGCCGGCCGACTCAAGAACGGCGGGTCACGGACCTCGTCCCCCGCCGTCTGACGCGTGTGCCGGTGGGCTTGCCCCGACGCGCGGCGTCGATGCCGTGCGCGTCACGAGCGACGTTCCGTATGTGGTGAGGTGTCCCGCTCGGTGACGGCAGCGGGGCGCCCCCGGTCCCGCGGGGGAGGTGGCCACCGGCCGCGTGGGCCGCGATCGCTGTGCGGGCGAAGCCGGACTCACCCTGCGCGTCGTCCCGCCGTCACGCCGGTCTCAGGCCAGTGGTTGTTCTGGACCCTCAAGCGGCACACTGGATAGTGATCCGATACTCAGGTATACAATTCGGTCATGCCGTGCGGTCGCGTGGCATGCGTGAGGATCCGGCAGAGATGTGGAAGGTGGGGTGGCAGTGCCATCGACGAGGAAGGTGTCCGGTCCCACGGACGATTCGCCGGCCTGCTCCATCGAGCGCAGCCTGCAAGTGCTTGGCGAGCGTTGGACTCTGCTGGTCCTACGCGACATCTTCGCGGGCAAGCACAGGTTCGCCGAAATCCAGTCGTCCCTCGGCATCGCGCCGAACCTGCTCAGTGACAGGCTCAAGCTTCTCAGCGAGGCCGGTGTGTTGCGCACGCGGACGTACCAGGAGCCGGGCAGTCGGCATCGGCTGAGCTACCACCTGACTCCGGCTGGGCAGGAGCTGCAACTCGTGCTGGCGGCTCTCCAGCAGTGGGGCGACCACCACCGCCCTCGCCCGTCTGGACCCTCCTCTCTGCGGCGAATGCGTTCCACCGGTCAGGCCGTGCGGGTCGGGTTCCTCGACGACGACGGCCACGAGTTGCCCGCCGAAGGCGTGACGTTCGTGATGAATACGGGGCCCGGGGCCTGATGGCGTAGGACTTGGTTGCCCAATTCTGCCCGGCTGCAAGGTGGTTAGGGAATGATCTCTGTCGCGGCCGAGGTGCGGAACCCCATTCTGCCGTTGTTCACGGTTGCGGCTTGGAAGCACTTGGGATCGGTGACTCCGCGCCGGCGGACCATGGCGCGGAGTTTCAACGTTCCAGCTGGCGCGGGCGCGGCCCAGTGATGCGCGCCTTCCTCCGAACCGTCCCGGTCGATCAGGTCCACAGACTGCCCGATGCGCCGGAGGCTCACGGGCCGTGATCACCCGGTTCGGAGACGAGTGGCGGTCCCTGATGCAGGAGAACACCACCGTTGCGCCGGACCACACCTCCACGGCCCTCATGCGGCGGTCAGGTGCTGCTCGCCGGTTCCATTACGGGCAGTGTGCGGGACCGCCGGGCGAGCAGGGAGGCTGCCACCGCCGCGGTGATGAAGGCGACAAGACTGTAGATCGCGGGTGTCACCGCGGCGGCCGGCATGTTCAGCAATGCGGGGCTGAGGGCGATGGTGACGGCGAGCGCACCGTTGTGGATGCCGATCTCCATCGACGAGGCGACTGCCTGGGGCCGCTCGACGCGGGCGAGGCGGGGAACCCAGTAGCCGATGACCAGGTTCAGGACGCTGAACGTCGCCGTGAGCGGAAGGACGGAGCCGAGGGACCGGCCCAGCTGGCCAGCGTTCTGCAGGATCGCACCGACGACGACGACCGCCAATACGATGAGCGAGACGATCCGTACCGCCTGGCCGAGAGTCCGCGCAAGGCCGGGGCGCAGGCGCCGCAGCGCCATTCCCAGGGCCACCGGCAGCACGACGGTGGCGATCAGCGTGACCACGCCCTGCGGTTGCAGTCCGATGTTGTGGGCGTGGCCGACGTAGTGGCGGGTCACGCCCCACATGACGAGCGGCAGTGTGACGACGGAGATCAGCGAGTTGACCGCGGTGAGGGTGATGTTCAGCGCGATGTCACCGCGGGCGAGGTGGCTGTAGACGGCTGCGAGCGTTCCGCCGGGTGATGCGGCCAGGAGCAGCATCCCGACCGCGGTGTCGGGGTCGGCTCCGGTCAGGGCAAGCAGCGCCAGACAGAGCGCGGGCATCAACACCAGCTGGCAGGCCAGTGCCGTGCCCACTGCGCGCGGCGCACCGATCACGCGGGCGAAGTCGGCGAAGGTGAGAGAAAGACCCAGGCCGAGCATGATGACCGCCAGGGCGATCGGCAACAGCACGGTGGTCAGGACAGAGCTGTGCAACGTCACTCCTCAGGATCAGTGCCGGTGGTATTCGCCGACCGACCGGCCGAAGAAGGCACGCAATGCCTCCTTGTGGTCGTCCTTCATGAACAACTCGGCCAGCTCGTCGACCTGTCGCCGGTGCGCCTCGTCCCGGCTCATCTCGAGGGCGTCGTTCACGCACCGCTTGGTGGCCTCGACCGACAGGGGGGCGCGGGTCGCGATCCGCTCCGCCTTCGCCAGCGCTACGTGCATGAGCGCCTCGGGTGCGCATACCTCGGTGACCAGTCCCCAGGCCGCGGCCCGCTCGGCTCCGTAGCGCTCGCCGGTGAGGAGGATCTCCTTGGCCGGTCCGAGTCCCACTATCCTGGCGAGGCGCCAGAAGTTGGCCATCAGGCCCACGTTGACACCGGCCGCGACGAAGGACGCCTCGCTCGACGCGACACGAATGTCGCAGGCCAAAGCCAGCTCGAACCCGCCGCCGACGGCCGGGCCGTTGACCGCGGCGATCACTGGAGCGCGGAACCTCTCCAGGCCGTCGACGATCCGCTCGAAGTCCGCCACGAGAGCGGGCAGTTCGGTCCGGGTCATCCGCTGGTCCTGGGCCAGGTCCGCGCCTGCGGTGAACACACCTCCGGCCCCGGTGAGGACGACCGCACGAATCTCCGGCTCTTCCTCCAGCCGGTCGATGGCCGTCTTCAGGTGCGCCCGACTCTCCCAAGAGAGCGTGTTCACGGGCGGATTGCTGAGTGTGATCACCACGATGTGCGGGGTGTGGTGCCTCAGCTGGACTGCGCTCACTTCTCCTCCTTGGCCACGCCCGCGGCGAGCAGGGTCTCGATCTCGGATGGGCCGAAGCCGGCTTCGGTCAGCACGTCGGTGGTGTGCTCGCCCAGCAGCGGGGCCGGACGATCGATGACGGCCGGAGTGCGGGAGAACTTGACGGGCACGCCGATGTGCTTCACCAACCCCGCCGTGGGGTGTTCGACCTCGACGAGCATCCGCCTGGCCCGGACCTGGGGGTCGGAATAGACCTGAGCGATGTCGTACACAGGTCCGGCGGGGATGCCGTGCGGCAGGAGGATGTCCACCCACTGCTCGGTGGTGTGCTGCAGGAACCTCTTCTGCAGTTCCTCGGTCAGCGACGGGCGGTTGGTCATGCGGGACATCGGATCGGCAAACCGCGGATCCGTCCCCAGCCCCGGCCATGCCAAGGCCTCCACGAGGCGTTCCCACATCCGCTGATTGGGTGTGCCGACGGTCAGCCAGCCGTCCGCAGTCCGGAACGCCTCGTAGGGGGCCGCGAGTCGCATCTGCGAGCCGAGCGGGCCGGCTACCTGCCCGGTGGCGAACAGGACGGCGCTCTCCCAGACCATCAGGGAGATGCCAGCCTCCAGCAGAGATGTGTCCACGTACTGTCCCTCGCCGGTACGCAGACGGTGGACATAGGCGGCGAGCACACCGTTGGCGGCCAGGAGCCCCGCGGTGAGGTCACAGATCGGCACGCCCGCCTTGACCAGCGCGCCACCGGGCTCCCCGGTGACGCTCATGATCCCGGACATGCCCTGGGCGACGAGGTCGTACCCGCCCCGGCCGGCCAGCGGGCCGTCCTGGCCGAATCCCGAGATCGAGCAGTAGACCAGCTGCGGGTTCCGTGTGGCGAGTCGGGGATAGTCGCAGCCGAGCCGCTCCATGGCGCCCGGCCTGAAGTTCTCGACGAGGACGTCGACTCCCGCACTGAGCCTGCGCAGCGCGGCGGCTCCCCGCTCGTCCCGCAAGTCCAGGGCGATCCCGCGCTTGTTCCGATTCACCGCCATGTATGCCGGCGACTGGCCGCCGGGGAAGTCGGCTCCCCAGCCACGGAGTTCGTCGCCGACCGGACGTTCGACTTTGATCACATCGGCGCCCAGGTCGGCGAGGAGCGCCGCGCAATAGGCACCAGCCATCACTTGGCTGACGTCCAGAACCCGCACGCCGTCGAGGGGACCCGCCATCGCATCTCCCGAAGATGTCGCCCGTGGAATTTGTGCCGCGATGCGGCACGCCTGTGCTACTGTGCGGTCCAAACGGTAGGGGGGTAGTCAGGAGGCGTCAACGGATGCGCAGCGTTTTCACGGCCTTCTCCGTGCTGGAGGCGCTCGCCGAGGCCCAGCCGGTCGGTGTGGGCGCCCTGGCACGGGAGCTGGATCTGCCCAAGAGCACCGTGCAGCGGAGTCTGACCACGCTGGCCGAGGTGGGGTGGATCCGCCCGCTGGACAGCAGCGGCCACACACGGTGGATACTGACGGCCAGGCCCCTGAAGTTGGCCGGGCACGTGTTGCGCCACGAGCGCCTGCTCCGTGAGGCCGCAGCGCCGGCGATGGCGGACCTCGCCCGGCAGACCCGCGAAACGATCCACCTGACGATCGTGGACGGTGACAGCGTGATCCTGCTGGACAAGATCGACAGTACGCACACCGTCCGCAACGTCTCCTGGGTCGGCGGTCGCGCTCCCCTCCACGCGTCGGCCTCCGGGCTGGCGATCCTCGCCCACCTGCCGGCGGACGCGATCACCCGCCACCCGCTGACCAAGTACACCGGGCAGACCGTGACGGATGCCGAGGCGCTGGGTGCCACTCTCGCCACGGTCCGCAAGCGCGGTTACGCCATCAACACCGGGATGTGGCGCGACGACGTCAGCGCCGTCGCTGCGGCGATCCTGGATCCGACCGGGGTGCCGGCCGCATCCCTCAGCATCTCTGTGCCGACCTACCGGCTCTCCGACGAACTCCGCGATCAGTACGGCATCCTGGTCCGCGACGCCGCCGCGCGCGTAACGTCCCTGTGGGATGGGCAGGACCCCGAAAACAGTCCCATGGCGGAACGGGACGGCTGAGGGGGTGGGTCCACAGACGAGACACGTCTCTCGGAGGCGCCGATACCGGCCGCCTCCAACGCCATCTGGAGGTCGCCGACATCGATGCCGCCCTGGGCGCATGCAACCTCTGCGCACTCGTCGACAGCATCGCCCACCAGTTCCCGCGGGGGATCCCACAAGCGGCGGACCTCGTCGCTGACGCCTTCCTGCCACCCAGTCCAAAGACGAGCCACTTGCCCCGGCTCGCCTTTCGACTCACGCCTGACCAATGCCTACGATCTGAGCAACGGAGTCGTAAGGGTCTCTGACCTGATCTCCTCGCCGACTAGCAGTGGCCGGCGGTCTCCAGCGGGGCTGCGGTCCGGGCCACGACGTCGTCGACAGTGACGCCGGGTGCGAGTTCGACCAGCCGTAGACCGTCGGCCGTGACGTCTATGACGGCGAGGTCCGTGATGATCCGGTCGACGACATCCAAGCCGGTGGCAGGCAGCGTGAGTTCCCGGACGATTTTGGGGCTGCCGTCCTTCGCGGTGTGCTCCATCACCACCAGCAGGCGACGGGCGCCGTGTACCAAGTCCATGGCGCCGCCCATGCCTTTGACGAGCTTGCCCGGGATCGCCCAGTTGGCGAGGTCACCGGCGGCGGAGACCTGCATGGCGCCGAGCACCGATACGTCGATACGGCCGCTCCTGATAATCCCGAAGGAGAACGCCGAGTCGAAGTAGGAGGCCCCGGCGCGCACGGTCACGGTCTCCTTGCCGGCGTTGATCAGATCCGGATCGACCATGTCGTCGTACGGGTAGGGGCCGGTGCCCAGAATCCCGTTCTCCGAGTGCAGGATCACCTCGACCTCGGGCGGGAGATGGTTCGGGATGAGGGTCGGCAGGCCGATGCCAAGGTTGACGTACTGACCGTCGCGCAGTTCGCGGGCGGCCCGGGCAGCGAGCTGGTCACGATCGAGCGGCATCGCTTACTCCTTTCCGAGCCGGCAGCCGGCAGCCGGCGTTCGGACGGTACGGCGTTCGATCCGCTTGTCCTCTTGGCCGGCTGCGACGATCCGGTCGACGTAGACACCTGGAAGGTGGATGGCGTCCGGCGGAATCTCGCCGGGGTCGACAATGCGTTCCGCCTCAACCAGCGTGATTCGGCCCGACATGGCGCACAGCGAGTTGAAGTTGCGGGCGCCGGCGTGGAAGACGTAGTTGCCGTGGCGGTCGGCGACCTCGGCGCGCACCAGCCCGAAGTCGGCGGTGATGGCCTCCTCCAGGACATGGCGGCGACCGGCGAACTCGCGTACTTCCTTGGGCGGTGAGGCCACCGCCACCGAGCCGTCGGATGAGTACCGCCACGGCAGTCCGCCCAACTCGACCTGGGTGCCGGTGCCTGCCGGGGTGTAGAACGCCGGGATGCCGCTGCCCCCGGCCCGCAGCCGCTCGGCCAGGGTGCCCTGCGGAGTCAACTCCGGAACTCCTGTCAGCGGATGCGGCGGAGTGTGCCGGGCGTGAGGTCGGCGAGGGTGGGGTAGCCGTCGACGGCCATGACGAGATCCGCTTCGGCAAGCAGGGAGCGCAGCACGTGGACGATGCCGTCGGCGCCGTCCAGGGCCTGGCCGTATGCGTAGGGCCGGCCGACGCCTACGGCTGTGGCGCCCAGGGCGATGGCCTTGATGACGTCGGCTCCCGTGCGGATGCCCGAGTCGAACAGAACGGGCATGTCGTCGGCGGCCTCGACCACCTCCGGCAGGGCATCGAGGGCCGGCAGGCCGCCGTTCGCCTGACGTCCGCCGTGGTTGGAGCAGTAGATGCCGTCCACACCCGCGTCCCTGGCGCGGCGGGCGTCATCGGGGTGGCAGATGCCCTTGAGGATCAGCGGCAGATCAGTGATCGAGCGCAGCCAGGGCAGGTCGTCCCAGGTGAGGGGGTTGCCGAAGATCCGCACCCACTCGGCGACCGCGGCCTGCGGGTCGTCCTCCGGGCTGTGGGCGAGCCGGGCGCGGAAGACCGGGTCGCTGGTGTAATTGGCCAGGCAATTTCCGCGCAGCTGAGGGAAATTGCTGACGGCCAGGTCGCGGGGACGCCAGCCGGTGATCCAGGTGTCCAGGGTGACCACGATGCCCTTGAACCCGGCCTTCTCGGCACGGTGGACCAGGCTTTCCGCCAGATCCCGGTCGGTGGGGGTGTAGAGCTGGAAGAAGCCGGGGGTGCCGCCGAACTCCGCGGTCACCTGTTCCATCGGGTCTACGGTCAGGGTGGAAGCGATCATCGGCACGCCGGTGCGGGCAGCGGCGCGGGCGGTGGCGAGATCGCCGTGGCCGTCCTGGGCGCACAGCCCGATCACGCCGATCGGGGCCATGAAGAGCGGCGAGGGCAGGCGTATGCCGAACAGGTCGACCGACAGGTCACGTTCCTTCGCTCCGACCAGCATGCGTGGGACCAGACCCCATTGCTCGAAGGCGGTGACATTGGCCCGCTGGGTGTGCTCGTCCCCTGCGCCGCCGGCGACGTAGGACCGCACCGACGGGGTCATCGCGGCCTGGGCCGGCGGTTCAAGGTCGGCGTAGTCATCGGCAGGCGTGGTACCACCCCGTGCAGGCCGGCGAAGTAGATCTCGTTCTGATAGTCGGCGAACGCCATGATCCGGTCCTCCCGCTCCCGCCCGCCAGATGCGAGCTCATCGACCCACAGTGCGAGACTGGTCAGCAGGAAGAAGGAGAACGCAGGATTCTCGCCATGAGGCCAGTGCTGATGCAGGAAGATGGCAAGCTGCTGAGTGAGGACGACCTCGCGCTGATCCACGCGCTGCAACTCCGGCCGAGGGCCTCGTGGTCCGAGCTCGGCCGGGTCCTCGGGGTGGATCCGGTCACCGTCGCCCGTCGCTTCAACCGCCTCGCTGAGCACGGCATGGCCTGGGTCGGCCTGTCACCCGGCCCGCGCATGTTCGACCAGATGTGCCTCTCCTTCGCCCAGATCGACTGTGCCCCCGGCGCGACCGCCTCCGTCGCCCAGGCCCTCAGCGGTCATCCGCACATGCTCACCATCGAACGCTCCGCCGGTAGCCACGACATCCTCGCCACCGTCGCCACCAGCGACCTTCCCGCGCTGTCCCGCTACACCCTCGACCTGCTCCCGCACGTTCCCGGCATCACCGCCGTCGACGTCCGGATCGTCACCCACATGTTCACCGAGGGCGGCCGATGGCGCATCGCGGCGCTCGCTCCCGACCAACGCGCTCAGCTCACCGCACCGGCCGCGCCCCAGCCGGCCCGGCACGGCGGCGGAGACATCACCGCCATCGACCGCGCTCTTCTCGCCCGCCTGGCACACGATGGCCGCGCCTCCTACCAGGCCCTGTCCACCGACCTGGGCGTCAGCCTGTCCACCGCCAAGCGCCGCGTCGAGCAACTGACCCGGCTCGACGTCCTGCGTTTCCGTTGTGACTTCGCCCGCACCTTCGGGGGCTGGCCCGTCGCCACCACCTTCTGGGCCAAGGTGCCGCCCGCCGACCTGCCCGTCGTCGGACACGCCCTGATCCGCCTGCCCGAAACACGCAACTGCGCCGCCGTCACCGGCCCCCACAACCTCATCGTGCAGGCCAGCCTGCACTCCGTGGACGACGCCCTGCGCCTGGAGACCCAGCTCGCCACCACCCACCCCGGCCTCGACATCGTCGACCGTGTGATCACCCTGCGCCACGACAAGCTCCTCGGCCGCCTGCTCGACCCCTACGGCCGCTCCACGGGCGTCGTCACGCCCGACATCTGGGCCGAACCACAGAACTGACGCCACGTCGTCGCAGAGGTCCACCACACCGGATTCCACGCTCCCGTTCCGCGTCCTCTCCGACCGGACGCGGTGCCTGCGTGCCCCCGAGGAGCAGCTGCCGGGGAACGCGGCGGCGGACCGCTCCGCGCCCTCGACTACGAATTCCTGTAGGCCGTGCCGGCGAATCGGGCCCCTTCGCACGTCATCATCGAAATCCGGTCCTGATCCGCATCGATTCGCTGCGCGGCAATTCGCGGAGACGGACCGCATCGCATCGGAAGGCGTGCGCACCGCACGCGGCACTTCCGCACAGGCATCGGCTCGCACGGACGTCGCTCAGGCCGCGCCGTAAACCGAGCCGCAGACCGTCATTCAGGTCTCGTCCAGCAGCTCCACCTGGAACCCGAAAGGCATCCGACACCCATGAGGATCAATGTTCCCGGCGTGCCGAAGGCCACCGCCCGACACCTGCTGCGCCGACCGAACCTCTGGTTCTTCCCGACGCTCGTCATGATCGCGGTCAGCGTGGTGGTGTCGCTGTCCTGCATCGGAGGCATCATCAACCCCACGGGCAACCTCCACCACCTCCCGATCGCGATCGTCGACGAGGACCAGGCGGTGCACGTCGACGGCCGGAAGGTGCACCTCGGTCCGCAGATCGTCCGGGGCATCACGACCGCGTCGGATTCCCGTCAACGCGTGGAATGGCAGACGCTGAGTCTGCGCGAGGCAGAAGCCGAGATGGACAAAGACGCAGTCTACGGCGCCTTGATCATTCCAGCTGATTTCAGCAGCGGCGTCCTGTCCTTGACCGGCCCCGTCGCGCCCCATGCGACGGCTCCGCGGCAGCCGAGTGTCCACCTGCTCACAAACCCCCGTTCCGGCAGTGTGGCCACCTCCTCGGTTCAAGCCGTCGGAGAGCGAACGACCCACACCGTATCGAGTCGTATCGCCGCGACGCTGGCTGCGCACGTGGAGCCCGCGCACCACACGAGCCGCCGGGCGATCCCGACCGCCGAGAAGATGTTGCTGGCCGGCCCCGTCACGCTGCACACGAGCGAGCATCGCCCTCTCGGCAACCATTCCGGATTCGGCCTCAGCGCTTTTTACGTCAGCCTCGTCCTCACTCT
Organism: Streptomyces sp. NPDC001093; assembly: GCF_040298985.1. Lineage (NCBI taxonomy): Bacteria > Bacillati > Actinomycetota > Actinomycetes > Kitasatosporales > Streptomycetaceae > Streptomyces > Streptomyces sp. NPDC001093. Next base: position 95,132 of record NZ_JBEPBF010000021.1, read on the forward strand.
TGGCGCCTATCTGGGTGCGGGTGTCGTCAGCAGTTCGGTCGATTTCGCTCTGGGATATCAGTCAGCCGAGCGCGGACGTCGCTGGTCCAGCAAACTGCCGGTCCCGATTACCCGCACCCAAACACTGGTGGCCAAGACCGCCATGTCGGCCGTCCTGTCACCGGTCACCGCGACAGCAATTTTGCTCACGTGTAAATTCGCCCTTCACATGGATACACCCCACTTCGGTCTGCTATGGATCTATTCCGTATGCGCCTCGATCGCCGTCGGGGTGACCGCTCAGACCATCATTTCGCTGGTCGGAGGACTCGGGTCGCTGGTGGGCATGCTCTTCTTCGTCGCCTTGGCGGTGCCCTCGTCCGGGGGGAGCTTCCCCCTCCAGACCGTTCCCAGCCCCTACCGGTGGCTCGCTCAGTTCGAACCCATGCGGCAGATCGACGACGGCGTTCGCGCGATCCTCTACTTCGACGCCCGGGGCGATGCCGGCCTGACGCGTGGCTGGATCATGATCGCCGTGGGGTGTTTCGTCGGCCTGGCCCTGGGCCTGATCGTCGCGTGGATCCGTGATCACGGCGGTCACCAGCGGCTCACGGGCCACCAGATCACCGCCGCACATGCACACTTCCGCTCCACGGTCTCCCTCGCGGCCACAGCCGGCGGTACACAGCACGAATCCGGTGGAAAGCCCGCTCCCCGAACTGCGGCGCCCGACCGGCGCAACGCCACCGAGCCAACCCCTCCCTCGCAGGCAGCACCCCGCGTCTTCGGCCGGGTACGGAACTCCTACGGAGACGTTGTGCCCCTGGCCGCCGTCACCCTTCTCTCGCTGAACGGGAGCCAACTGGGCCGGATCGGCACGCAATCCGATGGCTCTTACGAAATTGATGCGCCGGCATCCGGAGCCTGCCTCCTTCTTGCTACGGCGGACGACCACCAGCCCCACGCCGCCATCGTTCAGATCGGCGACAGGTCGCGATGCCACGACGTGGTACTGAGCGGACTGAGCGGGACGGTTCCGGCATGACGAGCGGTGGTCCGGCGCCTCCGCCGTTTCGCCTGGTCGGAGTGGGCGGGGCTCGCCCGACGTCACTTGCCTTCTTCGGAGCCGGGGGGCCAGGACGTGGGGCTCAGAATTCCGAGGACATACGCCTTGGCGACCAGCGCGGTCCTGTTCGGCACTTTCAGCAGGCGGCACATCCGGGAGAGATGGTAGTTGACGCCGTCCGCCGTGAGGCCGACCGCCCGGGCGATCAACGCGGAGGTGGCTCCGGACGCGACCAACGCCAGGATGCGTTCTTCTTTCGGTGACAACTCCTGCACCAGATTTGGTTCTGCCCCGTGCGCCATCGGGTCGACGTGCAGGAACACCATGAGCAGCGTCGGAGTGATGACTTCGTCGCTGACCGGTTCCACGGTGAGTTGGCCGGTTCTCGTCACGCCCACGGCGTCCCACTCGACTCGAATCGGGTAGCGGAAACGACGCCCGAATCGAAGCCCCTCCGAGATCTTGAGCAGTGACTCCTCGTCCGGGGAGACCAGCAGATCGAGCAGGTTGAGATCACGCATATGTCCCGGCGTCAGGCCCCACAGGGCAGAAAATGCGGGATTGGTGATCACCAGCAATCCATCGGGCTGGCTGATCGCAGTGGGTGCCGGCGACCGGTCGAGCAGCCGCAGGAACCGGTTCCGCCAGACCGCCATCTCCTGTCGGAGGTCGGTCCATTCTTCCGGTTCATTGATCATGGACCAGTCGCCTCCTGTAACGCGATACGCGATCAATAGCGCTTGTCCTCATGTGCCGAGATCACTCGCTCCGGCGCCTCCAGCGACGGCCAATGGCCCACGTCCGGCAGCTCGAGCAGCCGTGCCCCGGGCACGCAGTCGCGGATCCGATCGGCGATGTGCGCGCCGGAGACCGGGTCCTGAAGACCCCACACGAACTGAAGCGGAAGGTCTGTCCCCTCGAGCGCCTCGACCCAGCGATCGCGGTACGTCTCCCGATCGCGGACATAGCGCAGCAGCAGATGGGAGTTCAGATGTCCGTCGTCACGGCTGTACGTCCGCCACATATCCACGCTGTCGGTCAGCGCGTCGTAGGCGGGTGCGAACGTGACGGCGAGGTCGGTGATGAATCGGTCCAGGTCGACCTGCGCGCTCAGCACGGGACCGAGCTGGGGGTCCAGGAGCCGGCTTTGCGCGTCGGTACGCCGGTGCAGTTCGGGGTAGATGCCGCCATTCATCAGAGTCATGTCGACCAGGGCCACAGACAGCGAGCCCTCCGAACGTCGTGCGAGCAACTCCTGCCCGACCGAGCTGCCGTAGTCGTGAGCGACGACCCGGGTGGCACTCAAGCCGTCGTGCGCCCACAGTGCCTCCACCAGATCGGCCTGCTCCATCAGGGAGTAGTCGTGCTCGCGCGGCTTGGCGGACGCGCCGAAGCCGAGGAAGTCCGGCATCACCAGGGTGTGGTTGCGGGCCAACTCGGGTGCGATCTTGGTCCACTGGTGGGACGACGCCGGGTATCCGTGCAGGAGTGTGAGCGGGGGCCCGCTGCCCATCCGGCGTACGAAGATCATGTGCTCGACGCCGCGCAGGCGGAGAGAGACGTACTCGCCTCCTGACCACCAGGCTTCGACGCCATCGGTTGACCCAGCGGCTGACATTGCGCGCCTCGCTCTCGGCTCACGTGACATGTCTACTCTCCGTGTCTCACGACAGATGTTCATGACAGACGTTCGAGACAGATGCTCGATCGGATCACCGACTCAGTACGCCACGAACGCTGACAACTTCAGCCGCACCTGCTTCTTCGGGTGGCTCTATGCCGTCCAGGTCAGTGAGGAGTCGCTCCACGTCGGCGACGAGCGAACCGTAGACCTGCCATGCGTTCAGATCGGTCAGTGCGCCGCGCTCGAGCAGATCGGTCACCGTCGCATGCCAGGTCAGCATGCGATCGATAGCTGTGCGCAACTGCCTCCGGGCATCGTCCTGACGTGCGTCGGCCGCCACACCGAGAGCGGCATATGTGAGGAAGACCTGCCCTGCCAACTCGAGGGCCTCCCCGTATCGCACTGCGAATCCCTGCTTCAGGCCGTGGTCGGTGCTGTCCTGGTCGAGGCTGTCGGCCAGAGTCCTGGCGATACCTCGCACCTGGAACGACGCCCTTTGGAGAACTTCGAAGGCGTATTCGTAGACTGCGGACATGTGCTGGCGGTGCGCGGCTGCGCGGGCGTTCCAGCGCAGGCTCTCAGCAGCCTTCTGCACCTCGTCGCGAGCGTCCGAGACCTGCCGCTCCAGCTCTCGTGCCCTCTCCAGCCAGAGGTGCGCGTGACTCGCAGACCGTCCTTCCCTCACGTCACGGCCCATGTCCCGCAGCAACGTGCCCGTGCAGCGGGCCAGGCCGCGCACGGCGGCGTCGGACTGGCTGAGATACGTCGGTGGGAAGACCAAGGCATTGACCGCGACTCCCACCGTGGCGCCTGCAAGGGTGGAGACCGCGGGGACGACCACATGCCCGACCGGAGCCGCTGCGGCGGCCGTCAGGCTGATCACCGCAGTCGAAGCGACTTGAAGCCGGTCCTCACCGTTACGACGTCCACCGGTGAACAGCACCACGATCAGGACGGCCACGATGGCTCCGGCGGTGGCCCCCAGCAACCAGGCGGCGGCGACAGCCAGGGAAACACCTGACACCTGGATCGCCACCCGGCGCGCGGCATGGACCACCGAGCTGTACACCGTGGACGCATTGGCCATGACCAACGCCGTGCCGACGCCGAGGAACTGTTGCTGCCCCGGTAGCCACAAGGCGATGAGCTGCCACGCGAGCACCGCTGCGGCCAGGCTCTTCACGCCATGGCGCAGGACGTACTCACTCTCTCTCGCATGGACCGTACTGATCATTCGCAGCGCGGCCGTCCAGGCCCGCGGCATTATCGCCGTGCTTCCATGCCGCGTGCCGGGGAGAAAAGGATCCATAGTGCTGTTTCCGCCGATGGGGTGTCTCGATGGTCGGTCCGGGTGTCGTCGGTGTTCAGCGGTCCGCGTCGGCATCGTGGGCAGCGGCGAGCGACTGCTCCGTGGCCCGCACGAGCACCTCCGGAACGTCCGACGGGGGCAGTACGGCCTCCAGCAGCACCAGGTCGGCCGGATCGGCGGCGCTGGCCAGTGCCGCGCTCAGCTCGGCCGGTGTACTCGCCCGCATGGTGGCCGCCGACTCGCCTCCCATGGCCGCCGGGAGCAGGCTCCAGTTCCATCGGGGAATGTCGTTGTAGCGACGCTCCCCACCGTGGAGTACGTTCTCGATGGTGTAGCGGCCGTTGTTGATCAGAAGCACGATCGGCGTGCAGCCTTCCCGCAGATGGGTGCCGAGCTCCTGAGCGGTCACCTGTGCGGAGCCGTCCCCGATGAGCAGGATCGTGCGCCGCCCGGGCGCCGCGAGCTGTGCGCCGAGGGTCGCCGGGAGGGTGTACCCGATGGAGGCCCACAACGGCTGGCCGATGAAAGTCGCCCCGGCCGGCAGCCGCATCGCCTGCGCTCCGAAGAGCGAGGTGCCCAGCTCGGCGACCACTATGTCGCCCGGCCTCAGGAAGCTCTGGATCGTCGGCCAGAACGTCGCGTGACGCAAGGCTTCCGCGCTGTCGGAGGGCGTCTCGTCGGCCAGGTCATCGGCTGAGGGCGGCGGAAGATCCGGGCGCGCCCACGACCGGCCCGACTCGGCCAGCACCCCGGTCAGCGCACGCACGGCGTCGCGCATCGGCAGGGGAGCGAACACCCGGTCGCCGACATGGGTGGCGCAGGGCTGCATGTCGATGGTCCGCTCCGCGTCGATACGGTGGCTGAATGCAGTGGTGCTGTCGCTGAACCGCACACCGACCGACAGCAGTACGTCGGCCTGCTCGATGGCGGCGAGCACCCGCTTGTCGCTGGCGGCGCCGCTGTAGGTGCCGGTGAAAGAGGGGGCGCTCTCGTCGAGCACGCCTTTGCCCATGGACAGCGTCGCGTTCGGGATCCGGCCGGCAGCGACCAGCTCGGCCACCTCGGCCCGGACACCGAACCGGTCGGCCAGGAAGTCGGCGAGAAGACCGAGTGTGTCGGCCTCGGCCAGCATGGTGCGTGCGGCGTCGGTGAACTCCGCCAGCACCCGGGCCGATGCCTCTGGCGCGGGTACGAGAAGCGGCTGCGTCGGCGGCTCGGCCGGGCTCGCGGCCACGTCGGTGGGCAGTACGAGGTAACCGGGACGCCGTTCCCGTTGGCTGGTGGCCAGCACCCGGTCGATCTCGGCGATCGCGTTGCCCGCGCTCAGGTAGGCCTGGGCCACGGTGACCTCGGCGTGTGCCCGGGCGAAGTGCCGGTAGTCGCCGTCACCGAGGGTGTGGTGGAGCAGCGCGCCGGCCTGTTGCGCTGCCGTGGACGGTGCGCCCACGATGTGGATGACCGGGACGTATTCGGCGTAGGCGCCGGCGATCCCGTTGATCGCGCTGAGCTCGCCCACACCGTAGGTGGTCAGCAGGGCGCCGGCCCCGTTGACGCGGGCGTAGCCGTCGGCTGCGTAAGCGGCGTTGAGCTCGTTGGCGTTGCCGACCCAACTGATGCGGTCGTGCTCGACGATGCGATCGAGGAAGGCCATGTTGTAGTCGCCCGGCACGCCGAACACGTGCTGGACACCGATCTCGTCGAGCCGGGCAAGAAGGTGGTCGCCAACGGTGTAGTCGCCTGTCATGTCTGACCTCGGTTTCCGGCAGATGCGCCTGTTCCACGGGTTTTTCGCTAACGGTTCGAGCATTTCACTGCATAACGGACAAAACTACGGCGAAAGCCTGGAGATGCTGAGCCAGGATTTGTGGAATCCACGAGCCCGGGTGCTGTCGGGCCAAGCGTTCGCCGCTCACTCTTCGACCTCACGGTTCCCCGTGTCGGCACCTCCCCGTCGGCCGATCTTCTGTCCGAGATTTGAGATTTTCACCACTCGGTGCTCTGGATCTACGGTGAAAAGCCGGAAATGCTAGGGTCAAGTTCGTGGAATCCGAGAACCCGGCACTGTCGACGCCCCTCACGGGCGCGGCCCGGAACGCCGTTGCTCAGATCTGCGCGCACATCACCGACGACCTGCCGGTGATCAGTCTCGAGGTCGTCCGGCGAATCCGGGCCGAGATCCCCGACTACGCCGTCGTGCCTACGGAGGAACACCGGGACTTCGTGCTGTACCAGGGCCGCATGCTGTTCGCCGGCATCGCCGAGCAGCGGCCGCCGGGGGAGGAGCAGATTGCGCACGCCCGGGAGCTGGGGCGGCGGCGTGCCGAGCAGGGCCTGCCCATCGAACTCATGCTCGGGGCCTACCACGTCACCTTTCGCGAGGCGTGGAACCTGATCCTGCAGCGGGCCACGGCCGACCACCCCGAGCACGTCGGCGACCTGACGCATCTGGTCACGCTCATCTGGACCTGGATCCGGGTCCTCACCGGCAACGCATCCGAGGCCTACGGCGAGGAAGTCCGGCGCGCTCAGGTCACCCGGGTCACGCTCGCCCACCGTCTGTTCGCCGCACTCACCGCCGACCCCGTCCAGGTGGAGGCGGCGGCCCCCATGGCCCAGTCGCTCGGCTACCGAGTCGACGGCGAGTTCCAGGCGCTGTGCCTGCCCGCCGAGGACTGGCAGGACGACCGCACCGAACAGCTGCGCCTTCGGCTGACCGCCCTGACCGGCGAACTCCACTGCGCCACCGCCGGCACCCGGCTCCTGGTCCTGGGTCAGCGGCACGACCCGGACGCCGTGGCCGCAGCCGCCGCGGCCATCCCGCCGCGGCGGGACGCCACCGCGATCGGCGTCGGCCTGTCCCGCCCCGGCCTGGCCGGGGCGGCGGACAGCATCACCGACGCGACCCAGGCGCTGTCCCGGACGGGCGAACAGTGCCGTGTCGTGTACTTCGCCGATGCCTGGCTCGCCGCCGGCCTCGGCGGGCAGGCCACCCGCTTGGCTCCGCTGTTCACCAAGGCCGTGGCCACGGCGCGCACGGACCCCCACCTGGCCCAGGCCGTGGTCGCATTCGCAGACCACGGCCTGTCGGTGGCCGCCGCGGCCCGCGGGTTGCACCTGCACCCGAACTCGCTGGCTTACCGGCTCGGCCGGTGGCACGAACTCACCGGATTCGATCCACGCAGCGGCGACGGACTCGTCGCGTCCCTGGTCGCACTCCGTCTCTACCGGACGTGACGGAGGATTCCGTCACCCTTGTCTGCCGTGGGGTGTGCGCCGCAGGCGGACCGCTCACGACAATCACGGCGAGGGTCGACGGCGGGTCGGCACGAATGTTCCATCGAGCCGAGCAGCCTCGCCCGCGCCCGGTCGCGGTAGCACTCTGACCGGAATGCGACTCCATGCCGATTGGCATAAGCACTACGAGAATTTGTAGTCGAGCTTGGGTGCGTCACGGTCACGCAAGCCTAGATTGGCAAATGCAGGCAATCGACCCGCAGTCCGGCGAGGGCGGCCAACCATTCGAAATGGTGTGGACCTCGAAGACGCGGAGAGTGGTATGGCATGCGGCCTGACGGCCCGGCATACCGAGTGGCCCATCCACTGCCGTCGCAGAGCAGCACTTCACCGTCGCATTCCCAGAAGGAGCCGTTGTGTCCCGTCTTACCTACCCCGACCGGCAGGACTTTCCCAAGGAACTGCGTGAGTTCCTCGACCAGCTGCCGCAGCACGCGGCATTCGACATGCTGTCGCACTCGCAGGCCACCGTCGAGATCTTCCTCCGGCAGGGCCAGGCGCAGTTCACCCAGCTGGCGCTCTCCCCGCGAGACCGTGAACTGACCATTCTGACCACGGCCAGCGCCACGGACTGCGCATACGAGTTCACCCAGCACGTGCCGATCTCAGCGTCCGTCGGTGTCTCGGACGCCGTACGGGACGCGATCGAGCGCAAGGACTTCGACGCCCCGGAGCTGTCCGACGATGACCGCGCAATCATCCGCTTCGTGGCCGCGGTCATTGCCGCCCCGACCGTTTCCGACGAGATCTTCTCCGCGGTGAAGGAGCGCCTCACTCCACGCGAGATCCTCGAGATCATGCAGGTGACCGGGTTCTACTGGTCCTTCGGACGGGTCTGCACCGTTCTCGATGTCGAGGTCGAGAAAGACCATGGTGATGCCGTGATCGACGCGAGCCGGCGCATGCAGGTACCGGCGAAGTGACGTGGGGTGGGGGGGCCCGGGGGGGGCGCCCCCCCCCCGAACACCGGCGGGGGGGGGGCGGGGCTCCGGGAAATATCGACCGCCCCATTTTGGGGGTGTTTTTGGGGGACAAA
>NZ_JBEPBF010000022.1:0-100837 GCF_040298985.1 Streptomyces sp. NPDC001093
GGCAGGGGCTCGAAGATCGAGGTCCACACCGAGTTGTAGTTGACCGAGGAGGCCATGACGGCCACCAGGGCCTCGCCCGGGCCGAGTTCCGGCACGGGGACGTCGTCGAGGTGGATCGACTTGCGCGGGTCCTTGTCGCGGGTCTGAAGGCCCGCGAACATCTCCGTCTCGTCCTTGTGCACGGTGATCGCGCGGTACGAGTCGGGGAGCGGCAGGGCGGCGAAGTCGGCGGACGTGGCGTCCTTCGACTGGATCGCGTCCAGGATGTCCTTCACGGTCACGGTGTTGCCTCCGGCGGTGAGCGCCCTGAGGGAGGGGCGCTGAGGGTTCGTCGGTGCTGCTGCTTGGGAGTGCTGCTGAGGGTTTTGGGGGAGGTGCCGTCGGTTCGGCCCGGTGGTGCTTCGGCAGCGCTTTGTGGCGCGGGAGGGTGCCTGTGACGCAGGCGTCCGGGCGTGGGGGCCATGGCCCTTGGGGACAGCCGGCGAGCGAACGGTCTCTGCTCGCCGGCCGCCCGGACCCCTTCAACGTATGACACCGCGTGTCAGGTGACAAGGCACTGAGTGCCAGAACTTGAGCTCAGGTGAAATCTTTACGTAACAAATGAGCGATGATCGATCGAACGGCGCTTGAAATCTGCTGGAAAACGGGCCCTGACATGGCAAAACGGCCACCCGGTCGGGTGGCCGTCGTCACAGTGGGGGAGCGAGGCTCGGCGCTCCTTCCGAGCCTCGCTCAGCGCTCTTTCAGCGCCTCCTCGATGGTTCGCATGACCTCGTCCAGCGGGGCGTCGGTGCGGGCGACCGTGACGAGCACCTCGCCGTGCGCGGAGGCCGTCGCCGGGGCGGTGGCGGCCGGCGTGGGGGCCGAGCCGCGTCCGGCGCCGATGCCGGTGCCGAACGTCTTCCGGACGATCGCGAAGGCGTGGTCGAGCTGCGCCTCCACGTCGCCCTGGCCGCCCGCCCGCAGCCAGCGCCTGAGGACGTGGTTGTGGGCGGTGACGACGGCGGAGGCGGCCACCTCGGCCAGCAGCGGGTCGTCGTTGGCGTCGTCGGCGTGCGCGTGCTCGTCGAAGTGGCCCAGGAGATAGCGGGTGAACAGGCGCTCGTACCGGGCCACCGAGGCGATCTCGGCCTCCCTGAGGGTCGGCACCTCGCGGGTGAGCTTGTAGCGGGCGACCGAGATCTCCGGGGCGGCGGCGTACATCCTCATGACTTCCTTGATGCCGCGGCACACCGTGTCGAGCGGGTGCTCGTGCGCGGGGGCGGCGTTCAGGACCGCCTCGGCGCGGATCAGGGTGTCGTCGTGGTCCGGGAAGATCGCCTCTTCCTTGGAGCGGAAGTGGCGGAAGAAGGTGCGGCGGGCGACTCCGGCGGCGGCCGCGATCTCGTCGACGGTGGTCGCCTCGTACCCCTTGGTCGCGAACAGCTCCATCGCTGCGGCCGCCAGTTCTCGGCGCATCTTGAGCCGCTGGGCGGCGGCGCGACTGCCTGCGGCACTTTCCGGCGCGTCGGGCGTAGCTGGTGTACGTGAGGACTTGGCGGGCTGGGACATGACCCGAACGTACTGCATGTGCCCAGTTCGGTGCGCGGGTGAGGGGTTTTCCCCGCCCCGGCGGCCCGCCTCCGCCGGGGAGCCTCCCCCGCCCCAGGAGGGCGGGGGAACGTCCACCGGGCCGAGCAGTCCGCCCCAGTCCGTCTCCGCGTGGGACCAGTCCCCGCCGCCGTCAGCGGCGGGCATACTCGCGGAAGCCGCGGCCGGTCTTGCGGCCGAGGCAGCCCGCGGCCACCAGGTGCTCCAGCAGCGGGGCCGGGGCGAGGCCGGGGTCGCGGAACTCGCGGTGCAGGACCTTCTCGATGGCCAGCGAGACGTCCAGGCCGACCACGTCCAGCAGCTCGAAGGGGCCCATCGGGTAGCCGCCGCCGAGCTTCATCGCCGCGTCGATGTCGTCCAGGGACGCGTAGTGCTCCTCGACCATCTTGATCGCGTTGTTCAGGTACGGGAACAGCAGCGCGTTGACGATGAAGCCGGCACGGTCGCCGCAGTCCACCGCGTGCTTCTTGATCTTGGCGCAGACCTGGCGGACCGTCGCGTGGACGTCGTCGGCGGTCAGCACGGTCCGCACGACCTCGACCAGCTTCATCGCCGGGGCCGGGTTGAAGAAGTGCATGCCGATGACGTCCTGCGGGCGCGAGGTGGCGCGGGCGCAGGCGACGACGGGCAGCGAGGAGGTGGTGGTGGCGAGGACCGCGCCGGGCTTGCAGACCTTGTCCAGCGTGGCGAACAGCTGCCGCTTGATCTCCAGGTCCTCGGCGATCGCCTCGACGGCCAGGTCGACCTCGGCGAAGGCGTCGTAGGACCCGGCCGGGGCGATCCGGTCCAGGATCTGGGCGGCGGCCTCGGCGGTCAGCCGGCCCTTGTCGACAGAGCGCGAAAGCGACTTGCCGATCCGGGCCTTGGCCGCTTGGGCCTTCTCCTCGCTGCGGGCGGCCAGCACGACGTCGTAGCCCGCCTTGGCGAACACCTCGGCGATGCCGGAGGCCATGGTGCCGGAGCCGGCGACGCCGACGGAGCGGACCTCGCGCCCCTGGGCCGTCGCGCCGTCCGCCGCCGGAGTCAGCGCGTCCGGCACGACCGTGGCGCTGCCCGGCGCCTCGTACGTGTAGAAGCCGCGCCCGGACTTGCGGCCGGTCAGGCCCGCCTCGCTGAGCTGCTTCAGGATCGGGGCCGGAGCGTGCAGCCGGTCGCGGGACTCGGCGTACATGGCCTCCAGGACCGTACGCGCGGTGTCGATGCCGATCAGGTCCAGCAGCGCGAGCGGGCCCATCGGCAGGCCGCAGCCGAGCCGCATCGCCGCGTCGATGTCCTCGCGGGAGGCGTAGCTGGCCTCGTACATCGCGGCGGCCTGGTTGAGGTAGCCGAAGAGCAGGCCGTCCGCGACGAAACCGGGGCGGTCGCCGACCGCGACCGGCTCCTTGCCCAGCTCGATCGCGAGATCGGTGACGGCGGCGACGGCGCCCGGCGCGGTCAGCACCGAGGAGACGATCTCGACCAGCTTCATGGCCGGCGCCGGGTTGAAGAAGTGCAGGCCGAGCACGCGCTCGGGGCGGGCCGAGTCGGCGGCGAGGCGGGTGACGGACAGGGCGTTGGTGCCGGTCGCGAGGATCGTCTCCGGGCGGACGACACCGTCCAGCTCGCGGAAGATCTGGTGCTTGGTCTCGTACGACTCCGGGGCCACCTCGATGACGAGGTCGGCCTCGGCGGCCGCCGACAGGTCGGTGGCGGTGCGGACCCGGGCCAGGGCGTCGGCGCGCTCCTGCTCGGTGAGCCGGCCGCGCTCCACGCACTGGGCGGTGCGGGCCTCCAGGGCGGCGACACACCTCGCGGCCTGGGCCTCGCTGATGTCGATGCCGATCACCTCGCGGCCCGCCTTGGCGAGGACCTCGGTGATGCCGGTGCCCATGGTGCCGAGGCCGACGACGGCGATCGTCTTGAGGGGGGACAGGCTTGAGTCGGAAAGGGGAGTGGCCATCGCGGGACTCCAGAAATGAGGGTGACGACGAGGAGCGCGCCGGGTGCGCCGGGAGGGCGCACCGCGGAGCGGAGAGAATTGCGGGTGTTTTCCGGGCTGCGAGCGCACACGCCCGGTGCTGCCGGGTGCCACGGGCGTTGCACACGCCCGCCGACGGCCATCGGCAGGGAATCCGACCGGCCCTGTCCCGGAGCCGGGTCGTACTGCGGTACGTCGTACCGAACCGACAACGCTCACAACGGCTGCGTCACCAAACCGTCGCCAGCGGAAGTGCGAGTGGGTAACTCGCTCGTCTGAGCTTAACCCGCGAGTAACGAGCGCGCCAGAGCTGAGTCCGGGCGGACTTTGTGATGTAGCTCCCTCCGGCCCCGCCACCCGCCTACGCTGGACTTCGTGGACGAAGAGTTGCGATCGCTCACGGAGCGCTTACGGCAGGAGTCGCACGGCTCGGCGGCGTTCGACCGGTTGCTGGCGACCGAGGACCACGACGAACTCGCGGAGGTGCTCACCGCGCCCGGGCAGCCGCTGTGGGCCAGGGAACTGGCCGCGTTCCGGCTCGGCCTCGCCGGCGACCGGCGCGCCTTCGAGTCCCTGGTGCTCCTCCTCAACCACCGCGACGCCCCGCGCTGCGCCTCCGCCGCCCATGCCCTCGCCCGCCTGGGCGACCCCCGCACGGCCCGCGCCGCGGCGGCCCTCGCCACCAACGAACTCCGCGTCGCCTACGCCCTGCACCCGGTGCGGCTGCTGACCGACCTGCGGGCCCCGGAGTCCGTGCCCGCCCTGATCACCACCCTGGAACGCCGGCTGCGGCCGCACGACCCCTACCGCCGCGTCGCCCTCGCCTGCGTGGAGGGCCTCGGCGCCCTCGGTGACCCCCGCGCCCGCCGCGTCCTGAAGGAGGCCCTGGCCCATCCGGCCCTCGCTCAGGCGGCGGTACGGGCGCTGGCCCTCATCCCGCGGCAGAGGGAGGCGAGGTGACGCCCCGCCGACCGGGCAGCTCCCTGACGTACCGCACCTCGGGCACGGACACACCGCCCGCCTCGGACGGCTCCTCGGCGCCGTCCGGCCGGAAACCGGCGCGCTCGTAGAAGCGGCGGGCCGGGGCGTTGCCGCGCACGACCCACAGATACATGCGCGGGTACGACGAGCACCGCTCGACCGCCTCGGCCAGCAAGGCCCGGCCCACGCCCGCGCCGAGGTGTGCGGGATCGACGTAGACGGCGTACAACTCGGCGTCCCGGGTGCGTACTTCACCGTCCCGGTACGGCCCGCACGCCGCCCAGCCGAGAACCTTTCCCTCCTGCTCGGCCACCAGGTTCACCACCGAGCCGTCCCCCTGGGCGAACCAGGCCCGCCGCCGTTCGGCGTCCGCCTCGACGCTGAGCCCGTCCAGGTACGACTGCGGCATCAGCTCCCGATAGGCGTGCTGCCAGCCACGGATGCGGATCTCGGAGACGCGGCCGCAGTCGGCGAGGGCCATCTCCCGGACGTCCACGGAGGTCACCCGGCCACCACCGCGAGCGCCTCGATCTCCATCAGGAACTCCGGGGCCACCAGCGCGGCCACCTGGACCGCGGAGGATGCCGGGAGGCGGTCGTCGGGTATGTGGGCGGCACGGGCCGCGCGGATGGCCGGGAGGTGGGCCGTGTCGGTGACGAAGTAGGTCAGCTTCACCACGTGTTCGAAGCCGGCGCCGGCCGCGGCGAGGCAGCGCCTGAGGTTCTCGAAGACCTGGCGGGCCTGGGCCGCGGGGTCGCCCTCACCGACCAGCTTGCCGTTCTCGTCCAGGGCGAGCTGGCCGGAGACGGCGACGAAGCGGCCGGTCGCCGAGACGACGTGGCTGTACTGGGTCGCGGGGGCCACGCCGTCGGGGGCGGGGATGCGGGTCGGCTCGGTCATGGCTCCATGATGGAGCACGCCGCTGACAACCCCCGACGGGTCCCGGAGCCCTCCTGCCGGCGGACCCCCTTCCTAGCGGCGGAAGCCCAGCAGGCCGTGCAGCGCCGAACCGCGTGCCGACGTCGACGCCGCCTTCGCCGCCAGGGGTTTCGGGTCGGGCGACTTCGCGCAGACGGCGTCGGCGACCCCCTTGCCGCGCGGCACCCTGCCGTCCGTCAGATACGCGGCCAGGTACCTGTCCAGGCAGGCGTTGCCGCTCAGCGTGATGCCGTGGTTGCCGCCGCCCGCCTCGACCACCAGGCTGGACCGGGCGAGCAGCCGGTGCGCCGTGACACCGCCGGCGTACGGCGTGGCCGCGTCGTCCGTCGCCTGGAAGAGAAGCACCGGCGGCAGCGCGGCGTTGGCGATGTTCACCGGCTTGCGCCGCGCGGTCGGCCAGAACGCGCAGGGCGCGTTGTACCAGGTGTTGTTCCAGGCCATGAAGGGCGCCTTGCCGTACACCCGCCAGGTGTCCGCGCGCCACCGGGTCCAGCTGCCGGGCCAGTTGGCGTCACGGCACTGCACCGCCGTGTACACGCTGTAGCCGTTGTCCCCCGAGCCGCCCACGGCACCGAGGTTCTCGTACGCCTCCACCAGCGGCCCGGTGTTCTTGTCGCGCACGTACGCCGCGAACGCCTCGGCCAGGTAGGGCCAGTAACCGTCGTAGTAGCCGCCGGGGATGAAGGTGTCCTCCAGCTCCGAGGCGCCCACCTTGCCGTCGGCCGGCTTCTTCGCCAGGGCCGCCCGCATCGCGTACCACTCGGCCGCGACGTCCTCGGGATTGCTGCCGAGGTGGTACGTGGAGTCGTACCGGGCGATCCAGGCCATCAGCGCGCGATGGCGCTCGTTGAAGGCGTAGTCCTGGCCGAGGTTGTCCTCGTACCAGACGCCGGCCGGGTCGACGACCGAGTCCAGCACCAGGCGCCGGACCCGCTGCGGGTACAGCTTCGCGTAGACCGCGCCGAGGTAGGTGCCGTAGGAGTAGCCGAAGTAGCTGATCCGCGGCGCGCCGAGCGCCCGGCGGACGGAGTCCATGTCGCGCACGGCGCTGACGGTGTCGATGTACGGCAGCACGTCGGCGTACGTGCGCCCGCAGGCGGCGGCGAAGGACCGGGCGCGTGCGAGGTCGGTCCGCTCCAGCGCCGCCGTGGCGGGCACGGTGTCCGGGCGCACCGTCTTGAAGTGGCCCGGGGCGCAGACCAGGGCCGGGCTGCTCCGGCCCACCCCGCGCGGGTCGAAGCCGATGACGTCGTACTGTGCGGCCACGCTCCGGGGCAGTGCCGAGGCGACGAACCCGGCGAGCGTCAGTCCGCTGCCGCCGGGGCCGCCGGGGTTGACCAGCAGCGGTCCCTGGGAGGTCTTCGCGGTGTGCGGGACGCGGGAGAGGGCGAGCGTGATCTGCCGGCCCGACGGGTGCGCGTGGTCCAACGGCACCTTCAGGGAGGCGCACTGGAGCGTCGGATAGTCGCCGGTGGGGCACTTCTTCCAGTTGAGGTGTGGCAACGGGGCGGCCCCCGCGGGGGCGGCGGAGAGCGAGCCCGCCAGCAGGGCGGCGGCTGCGCACAGCACGGCTGCGCGTGTTCTCATGCGTCCTCCCGGGACGGAGGTGTCGGCGGACCGCGAGGGCCACATCTTCCGCCGCATCGTCCCGGAATCGGCGCCCTGAAGAACGCGTTATAGGCATAGTTGACCCGTTTGGGTCGCCCGAAGCCCTCGAACGCCCCGAGTTGGGGGAGACGCCCTCGCACCGGGGTGGGCCATGCCCTCACAGGAGGGTGAGCTGGGTCGGTTCGGTCAGGGCCGGGGGCTCGGCGGGCTGCGCCGGGCGGATCCGGCGGGCCAGGCCCGGGCGGGAGGGGCCGATGCCGAACTCCTCGGCCAGCTCGTGCACCTGACGGGTGATCCGGCGCTGGTACCACTTGGGTGCGTACGCACCCTCCGCGTACAGCCGCTCGTAGCGCCGCACCAGGTGCGGATGGTGCTGCCCGAGCCAGGCCATGAACCACTCCCGCGCGCCGGGCCGCAGATGCAGCACCAGGGGGGTGACGGAGGTGGCCCCGGCCGCCGCGATCGCCCGTACCGTGGCCCGCAGCCGGTCCGGATGGTCGCTCAGGAACGGGATGACCGGCGCCATCAGCACCCCGCAGCCGATGCCGTGCTCGCCCAGCGTGCGCACGACGTCCAGGCGGCGCTCCGGCGCGGGCGTGCCCGGCTCCACCGTGCGCCACAGCTCGGTGTCGAGGAAGCCGACGGAGACCGAGATGCCGATGTCCGTCACCTCGGCCGCCCGGACCAGCAGGTCCAGGTCGCGCAGGATCAGGGTGCCCTTGGTGAGGATCGAGAACGGGTTGGCGTGCTCGGTCAGGGCCGAGATGATGCCCGGCATCAGGCGGTAGCGGCCCTCGGCGCGCTGGTAGCAGTCGACGTTCGTGCCCATCGCCACGTGATCGCCCTGCCAGCGGCGGGAGGCGAGCTGGCGGCGCAGCACCTCGGGCGCGTTCACCTTGACGACGATCTGGGTGTCGAAGCCTATGCCGGTGTCGAGGTCCAGATAACCGTGCGTCTTCCTGGCGAAGCAGTAGACGCACGCGTGCGTGCAGCCCCGGTAGGGGTTCACGGTCCACTCGAACGGCATGCGCGAGGCGCCCGGCACCCGGTTGAGCACCGAGCGCGCCCGGACCTCGTGGAAGGTGATCCCGCGGAACTCGGGCGTGTCGAACGTGCGGGTGATGACGGCGTCCGCGCCGAACAGCGCCGCCTCCGCGGCCCGGCCGTGTTCGCTCTCGCCCGTGAGGTTCTCCCAGCGCATGACGCCTCCTCGGTAGCACTGCGGCACACAATAGAACATCTGTTCCCATGATCGTGCGAGCCCTGGTGAGGATCCTTGACGGCGACCCCGGATTTGGCGGCCGGGCACCGGGGTGGTTGGCTTTCCCCAACCCCGAGAAACACGGTCCTGGAGGAACGCAATGGCGCAGGTCGAGGCCACTACGGAGCGGGTCGTCGCGGCGGACGCGGAGAAGGTGTTCGACGCCCTCGCCGACTACCGCGGCACGCGGCAGAAGCTGCTGCCCGAGCACTTCAGCGAGTACGAGGTCCGCGAGGGCGGCGACGGCGAGGGCACCCTCGTGCACTGGAAGCTCCAGGCCACCAGCAAGCGGGTGCGCGACTGCCTCCTGGAGGTCAGCGAGCCCACCGACGGCGAGCTCGTCGAGAAGGACCGCAACTCCTCCATGGTGACCACCTGGCGCGTCACCCCGGCCGGTGAGGGGAAGTCCCGGGTCGTCGTCACCACCACCTGGAAGGGCGCCGGCGGCATCGGCGGCTTCTTCGAGAAGACCTTCGCGCCCAAGGGCCTCGGCCGGATCTACGACGCCGTGCTCGCCAGGCTCGCCGCCGAGGTCGAGAAGTAGACCCAAACCCCGCACGGTGAAGGCGGGTTGCCTCCCGGCCGCCCCCTTCACCGGTTCGAGTGGATCCCCCTCTCTTCCGGAATGATGCCGTAACCCACCGCAGTTGTTCACAGTTGACGCTCAATGCGGGAAATGTGACAGGTGCGACGAGGGGAGCGGTACGTGGGCGGGACGACTCTGGTGCGGGACGAGCCGCTCACGGCGCCCCCCGGGGCGCCCGAGGTCCCACCGGCCGAGAGCGCCGAACTCGGCGCGCGCCGCGTGCGGTTGGTGTTCTTCGGGCTGATGCTCGCCCTGCTCCTCGCGGCGCTCGACCAGATGATCGTCGCGACCGCGCTGCCGAAGATCGTCGGTGAACTGCACGGCCTGGACCGGATGTCCTGGGCGATCACCGCCTATCTGCTCACCTCCACCATCGGCCTGCCGCTGTACGGCAAGCTCGGCGACCTCGTGGGCCGCAAGGGTGTCTTCCAGTTCGCCATCGCCGTCTTCGTCCTCGGCTCCGCGTTCGCCGGCCGGGCCCAGTCCATGGACCAGCTGATCGCCTTCCGAGCGGTCCAGGGAGTCGGCGCCGGCGGGCTCATGATCGGCGTGCAGGCGATCATCGCCGACATCGTGCCGCCCCGGCAGCGCGGCCGCTACATGGGCCTGATCGGCGCCGCCTTCGGCCTCGCGTCCGTCGCCGGGCCGCTGCTCGGCGGCTACTTCACCGACCACCTGTCCTGGCGCTGGTGCTTCTACGTCAACGTTCCCTTCGGCCTGGTGACCCTCGCCGTCGTCACGGTCGTGCTGAAGCTGCCCAAACCCGCCGGCCGCGGGCGCTTCGACGTCGTCGGCGCGCTGCTGCTCGCCGCCGCCTCCACCTGCCTGGTGCTGCTGACCAGCTGGGGCGGCACCGAGTACGCCTGGGGCTCACGGCAGATCATCGGCCTCGGCGCCGGCGCGCTCGCCGCCGCCGTCCTCTTCCTCGTCGTCGAGCGCTTCGCCGCCGAACCCCTCATCCCGCTCCGGCTGTTCCGCGACTCCGTCTTCGACGTCAGCGGTCTGGTGGGCCTCGTGATCGGTGTCGCCCTGTTCGGCGCCGCCAGCTACCTGCCGACCTTCCTGCAGATGGTCGACGGGGCCAGCGCCACCGGGTCCGGGCTGCTGATGCTGCCCATGATGGCCGGGATCGTGGGCGCCTCCATCATCGGCGGTCAGCTCATCAGCCGCACCGGCCGCTACAAGATCTTCCCCGTGCTCGGCAGCGCCGTCTCCGCGGTCGGCATGTGGCTCCTGTCCCGCCTCGAAGCCGACACGCCCCGGCTGCACTACAGCATCTGGATGGCCGTGCTCGGCGCCGGCATCGGCATGGTGATGCCCGTCCTCGTGCTCGCCGTGCAGAACTCCGTACGGCCCGCCGACCTCGGCACCGCCACCAGCGCCAACAACTACTTCCGGCAGATCGGCGGCAGCGTCGGCGCCGCGGTCTTCGGCACCCTCTTCGCGAACCGGCTCACCGACGCCCTGCGCAGGCAACTGCCGCCGCGCACCGGGACACGGCTGCCCGACCCCGAGTCCATCACCCCGCAGCTCGTCCACGCGCTGCCCCCGGCGCTGCGCGACGCCTACATCCGCGCCTACGCCGAGGCGATGCCCCGGATCTTCCTCTACCTCGTCCCGGTGCTCGTCCTCGGCCTGCTCATCGCCTTCTTCCTCAAGGAGAAACCCCTGGTGTCCCACCACACCGCCGAAACCGAGCCAGAAACCATGAACACGCCGATTCCGCAGGCCCGTTCGCCCTACGCCGCCGGAATCCCCGTCTGCGGCACCGTCCAGCACCCCGACGGCACCGTGGTGCCCCGCGCGGCGCTCACCCTGATCGACGTCGCCGGGCAGCAGATCGGGCGCGGCGCGAGCGGCGAGGACGGACGGTACGCGCTCAGCACGCCGGGCTCGGGCTCGTACGTGCTGATCGCCGCCGCCGGCGGCCACCAGCCGCAGGCCGTCTCCGTCACCGTCGGCGAACGGCCCGTCGAGCTCGACGTCGTCCTCGGCGGCGCCGGACGCCTCGCCGGCAGCGTGCTCACGGCCGACGGCACCCCCGTGCGCGACGCCACCGTCACCCTCACCAACGTGCACGGCGAGGTCGTCGCCACCACCCGCAGCGGCCGCGAGGGCGGCTACGTCATCACCGAACTGGTCGCCGGCGAGTACACCCTCGCCGCCAGCGCCCCCGCCTTCCGCCCGGCCGCGCTCCCGGTCACCGTGCAGGCCTCCCGGGAGACCCGCCAGGACGTCGAACTCGCGGGCGGCGCCGTGCTGCGGGGCACGGTCCGGGCGAGCGGCGGACGGCCCGTGGAGGACGCGCGCGTGACGCTCCTCGACGCCGCCGGGAACGTCGTCGACACCCTCACGACCGGAGCGGACGGAACGTTCCGGTTCGTCGACCTCTCCTCCGGCGAGTACACCGTCATCGCCGCCGGCTACCCGCCGGTCGCCACCGTGCTGCAGGTCGCGGGCGGCGGCCGTACCGAACGGGACCTGCAGCTGGGGCACGAGGACTGACGCGAGCGCGGGGGCGGCGGCGCCCGCGGGGCGCCGAGCTGCGCGGCGGTGCGATCCGGTGAAACCAATTCCAGGATTGCCACACATCGCGACCGGCCGTCGCCGTACCGTAGTGGCGGGCGGCACAGATCGTTTGCGTACAGCCGTGGGGAGAGAGGGCCTGGGCCATGGACCGTGGCAGCGAACGGGACACACCTCCCGGCCGCGGCGTCGGCGACGCGGCGGGCCGGATTCCACTGGCCGTGGTCGTCGTCGACCGCGCCGGCCTGGTGTCCCACTGGAGCAGTGGCGCGCGCCGTCTGTTCGGCGTCGGCCGGGAAGAAGCCGTCGGGCGTGCCGCGGCCGACCTGCTGCCCGTCTCCGGCGCCCTTCCCGAGGACCTGCGCGGCGAGATGACACCGGACGCCTGCCAGGAGTACGACGGGCTCGGCCCCGACCTGGAGGCCTCCCTCGGCGGGCACACCGCCTACGCCACCGCCGGCCGCGCCCGGCTCTTCCCGCACGAGCCGGCCCCCGACGGCGAGCGGCTCGACGTGCTCTGGTGGGCCTATCCGCTGGTCGGCCCCGGTCCGGCCCGGCTGCTGGTGCTCGCCGCCGACGCCACCCGGCTGCGCGACGAGCGCGGCTACGACGACGAGACCGCCGAACGCATCTCGCCCGGCTTCGCCCGCCACACCGAACTGCCCGCCTCCGAGGAACTCGAACGCCGGCTGCCCGAGATCCTGCCCAACATGGGCCCGGGACTGAGCGGCCGTATCGTCTCCCAGGTGCTGGAACTGGGCTATCCGGTCCTGGAGTTCAGCCAGTCCGACCGGGTGCCGGTCACCCCGTACTGGGGCGTGCCCCGCCGCGCGGGACGCACCCGCACCGAGGTCGTCGTACCCCAGCAGCGGGTGACGTCGGTCGTCGTCCCGGCCGGTGCCGAGCAGGAACTGGAGTACGCCGCCGTGCGCGAGCGGCTGGAGTTCCTGAACGAGGTCAGCTCCCGCATCGGCTCCTCCCTCGACCTCGGCGAGACCATCCGCGAGGTCACCAGCGCCGCCGTACCCCGCTTCGCGGACTTCGCCGGCACCCATCTGCGCGCGGCCGTCCTCGCGGGCGAGGGCTTCCCGGACGGGCCGCCGGACGCGCACACCGTGATGTTCCGCGTGTGGGTCGAGCACAACGACGAACCGGGCCGCTGGGACGACACCGTGCCGGTCGGCGAGTCCTTCGCCTTCCCCGAACACACGCCGTTCTACAAGTGCATGGTCACCGGCGAACCGGTGCTCATCCCGCGGGTCACCGAGGAGCTGTCCGAGCGCATCTCCGGCGAGTTCGAGAAGCGCGACCTCAGGCCGCTCATCGGCGGCCGCTCCCTGCTGATCGTCCCGCTCAAGGCGCGCAACGTCGTCCTCGGCTTCATGGTGCTGATGCGCCGCCCCGACCGGCCGGGCTTCGACGACATGGACCGCACCACCGGCGCCGAACTCGCCGCCCGCGCGGGCCTCGTGCTCGACAACGCCCGCATGTACACCTACCAGGAGAACGTCGCCGACACCCTGCAGGACAGCATGCTCCCGCAGGTCAACCCGCGGATGGCCGGCTGTGACGTCGCCACCCGGTATCTGCCGGGCACCCGGCTCGGGCGGATCGGCGGCGACTGGTTCGACACCATCAAACTGCCCGGCTCGCGCACCGCCCTCGTGGTCGGCGACGTGATGGGCCACGGCCTCAACTCGGCGGCGATGATGGGCCAGTTGCGCACCGCCGTGCAGACCATGGCCACCATGGAGACCCCGCCCGCCCAGCTCCTGCGCAACCTCGACGACCTGGCCCGTCGGCTCGGCGACAACTACCTCGCCACCTGTCTGTACGCGGTCTACGACCCGATCCGCGGCGAACTGCACCTGGCCAACGCCGGACACATCCCGCCCGTGCTGGTCCGCGCGGAGGACGGCGGCAGCGAACTCCTCGATCTGCCCACCGGCGCCCCCATCGGCGTCGGCGGCGTACCCTTCGAGGCGACCCGGGTCAAGGTCTCGCCCGGCGACCGGCTGGTGCTGTGCACCGACGGCCTGGTCGAGGTGCGCGGCTCCGACATCGGCGAGGGCCTCGCCGCGCTCTGCGAGTCCGCCGCCCACCCCGCCGCCTCCATGGACGACGCCTGCGACACCATCATCCGCGCCCTGAACACGCGCGGCGGCCGCAAGGACGACGTCGCCCTGCTCATGGCCCGCCTCAACGGCATCCCCGACGACCACGTCGCCGAATGGCGGCTCGACGCCGACCCGCGCGAGGTCGCCCGGGCCCGCCGCCTGGTCCGCGAACGGCTCCTCGCGTGGGGTCTGCCGCAGGCCGTGGAGACCGCCGAGCTGCTGGTCAGCGAGGTCGTCACCAACGCCGTACGGCACGCGGTGAGCGAGCCGGTCGGGCTGCGCGTGGTCCGTACCGACGCCCTGCTGTTCGAGGTCACCGACGACGAACCCGGGCTGCCCGAGATGCTCGCCGCCGAGCCCTACGACGCGTCGGGCCGCGGCCTGCGCGTGGTCAGCCGGCTGGCCCGGGAGTGGGGCGCCAGCGCCAGCGGGCACCGCAAGACGGTCTGGTTCGAACAGGCTCTCACCGGAAGGGGATGACGAAGGGGGCGTGCATGCTGCCGGCGCGCGCCCCCCGCAGGCTGTCCAGGGTCCGTACATCCGGTGAAGGTGGCCTCCGGCCCCTTGCCTCGTTCCAGGCCCGCGCGATATTCCGATCACGGAACCGAACCGTGGGGAGATCGCCATGAACGTCTCGGACAAGTACCGCAGCAACTGGGAGAGTTACTGGAGCCAGACCTCCGACGAGGCGGGCGAGGCGATCTGGGACTGCGATCCCGCCCTGTCCGCCGAACCGCACACCGCCCTCCTCCTGCCCCACGCGGACCCCGCACGCACCATCGTCGACCTCGGCTGCGGCAACGGCACCCAGACCCGCTACCTGGCCACCCGTTTCGCGCGCGCCGTCGGCGTCGACCTCTCGCACGCCGCCGTCGAGCACGCCCGCCGCGCCACGCAGGACGACGCCGTCGAGTTCCAGCAGCTCGACCTCACCGACTCCGAGGCCGTGCATGCCCTGCACGAGCGCCTCGGCGACGTCAACGTCTACATGCGGGCCGTCATCCACCAGAGCGAACCGGAGGCGCGACCCGCGGTCGCCGCCGCCGTCGCCGAGCTCGTCGGCACCGAGGGCCGCGCGTTCGTCGCCGAACTCACCTCCGGCTCCCGGGACGTGCTCAGGCGCGCCGCGTCCCAGGAGGGTGGCCCGGGACCCAAGTTGCAGCGTGTCTTCCACCACGGCCTCAAGCCCGCCGACGCCGACGATCCGGAGATCCCGCGGCTGCTCGGCGAGGCCGGGCTGAAGGTCCTCGCCGAGGGGGAGACCACCCTGCCGCAGACCGAGTACCTGACCGACGGCACCCGCATCGACCTGCCGGCCCACTGGTTCGTCCTCGCCGGGGCGCAGTAAGGGGCTTTTGCGGCTTTCCGGGGCCGAGGAGGCGGCCCGTCAGGAGAGGCGGGGCACCTGGAGACGGGTCGGCAGTGGAGCGCTCGGTGACCGGGCGCTCCGGGTCGTAGCCCGGCCGCTCCGCGGCGCGTAACGTGACGCAGCATGAAGATCCTCATCAGTGCCGACATGGAGGGGGCCACGGGCGTCACCTGGCCGGCCGACGTGCTGCCGGGGACGCCGCAGTGGGAGCGGTGCCGGTCGATGTTCACCTCGGACGTGAACGCCGCCGTGGAGGGCTTCTTCGACGGCGGCGCCGACCAGGTGCTCGTCAACGAGGCCCACTGGACCATGCGCAACCTGCTGCTGGAGCGGCTCGACGAGCGGGTCGAGATGCTCACCGGGCGGCACAAGGCGCTGTCGATGGTGGAGGGCGTGCAGTACGGCGACGTCGACGGCATCGCGTTCGTCGGCTACCACGCGGGCGCCGGCATGGAGGGCGTCCTCGCCCACACCTACCTCGCCAACCAGATCACCGGTGTGTGGCTGAACGACGCCCGCGCCAGCGAAGGCCTGCTCAACGCGCATGTCGTCGCCGAGTACGGCGTCCCCGTCGTCCTCGTCACCGGGGACGACGTGGCCTGCGAGGACGCGCTCGGCTACGCGCCGGAGGCGCTGAAGGTCGCGGTGAAGGACCATGTGTCCCGGTATGCGGCGGTGTGCCGGACGCCCGCGCGCACCGGCGCCGACATCCGCGCCGCCGCCGAGGAGGCCGCCCGGCTCGCGGTGCGTCATGAACCGGTCGAGGCGGGCCCGTTCACCGTCGCCGTCGAGTTCGACGCCGAACACCTGGCGATGGCGGCCACCGTCGTGCCCGGGGTCGCCCGCATCGCGGAGCGGAAGGTGGCGTACACCAGCGCCACGATGTACGAGGGGATCCGGACGTTCAAGACGGTCACCACGATCGTCTCTGCCGCCGTGGAGGAGCAGTATGGCTGAGAGGCCCGCCGACCAGCAGGCCCTGGACGAGGTCGTGGAGTTCACCTCCGGTCTGATTTGCATCGACACCACCAACCGGGGCGGCGGGGACTGCCGGGAGCGGCCCGCCGCGGAGTACGCGGCCGAGCGGCTGGCCGGGGCCGGACTGGCACCCGTGCTGCTGGAGCGGACGCCGGGCCGCACCAATGTCGTCGCCCGGATCGAGGGCACCGACCCCTGCGCCGACGCGCTCCTGGTCCACGGTCACCTGGACGTGGTGCCCGCGGAGGCCGCCGACTGGAGCGTGCCCCCGTTCTCCGGGGAGATCCGGGACGGGGTGGTGTGGGGGCGGGGCGCCGTCGACATGAAGAACATGGACGCGATGATCCTCGCGGTCGTCCGCTCCTGGGCCCGGCAGGGCGTGCGGCCGCGCCGGGACATCGTCATCGCGTTCACCGCCGACGAGGAGGCCAGCGCCGAGGACGGCTCCGGGTTCCTCGCCGACCAGCACGCCGAGCTGTTCGAGGGCTGCACCGAGGGCATCAGCGAGTCCGGCGCCTTCACCTTCCACGACGGCGCCGGGCGGCAGCTCTACCCCATCGCCGCGGGGGAGCGGGGCACCGGCTGGCTGAAACTCACCGCGCGCGGCCGGGCCGGACACGGCTCCAAGGTGAACAGGGAGAACGCGGTGACCCGGCTCGCCGCCGCCGTCACCCGCATCGGCGAGCACGAGTGGCGCATCCGGCTCACCCCGACCGTGCGGTCCGCGCTCACCGAACTCGCGGCCGTGTACGGCATCGAGCCCGACTTCACGGACGTGGACCTGCTGCTGGAGAAGCTCGGCCCGGCGGCCAAGCTGGTCGAGGCGACCGTCCGCAACAGCGCCAACCCGACCATGCTGGACGCCGGTTACAAGCTGAACGTGATCCCCGGCGAGGCGGTCGCCTATGTCGACGGGCGCTGTCTGCCGGGCACCGAGGAGGAGTTCACCGCCGCCCTCGACCACCTGACCGGGCCCGACGTGAGCTGGGAGTTCGCGCACCGGGAGGTGGCCCTCGAGGCGCCGGTGGACTCGCCGACCTTCGCGAAGATGCGGGCCGCCGTCGAGGAGTTCGCGCCCGAAGGGCACGTCGTGCCGTACTGCATGTCCGGCGGCACGGACGCCAAGCAGTTCTCCCGGCTCGGCATCACCGGCTATGGTTTTACTCCCTTGAAGCTGCCCGAGGACTTCGACTACCAGGCGCTGTTCCACGGTGTGGACGAGCGCGTGCCGGTCGAGGCGCTGCACTTCGGTGTGCGGGTGCTCGACCGCTTCCTGCGGACGGCCTAGGCAAGGGGGGCGAGATGCGGGCGTCGCCGTACGGATCGTGGCCGTCGCCCATCGACGCGGCGCTGGCCGCCGCGCACGACGGGCACCCGGAGTGGGTGGGTTTCGTCGGGGACGAGGTCTGGTGGACCGAGCCCCGGCCGGCCGAGGGCGGACGCCGGGCACTGGTGCGGCGGACGGCACAGGGCGCGGAGGAGGTCGTACTGGCCGCGCCGTGGAACGTGCGCAACCGAGTGGTGGAGTACGGCGGCCGCCCCTGGGCCGGGGTGCCGCGTGACGGCGGACCGCTCGTGGTGTTCACCGACTTCGCCGACCAGCGGCTGTACCGGTACGAGCCCGGCGGCGAGCCGCGCCCGCTGACCCCGGTGTCCCCGGTGGGCGGCGGACTGCGCTGGGCGGACCCGCACGTGGACCTCGCACGCGGCGAGGTGTGGTGCGTGCTGGAGGAGTTCACCGGGGACGGCCCCTCGGACGTGCGGCGGGTCCTGGCCGCCGTACCGCTGGACGGATCCGCCGCCGGGGACCGGTCCGCCGTGCGTGAACTCACCGGCGGCCGGCACCGGTTCGTCACCGGGCCCCGCGTCTCGCCGGACGGCCGGCGGGCGGCCTGGCTGGCCTGGGACCATCCGCGCATGCCGTGGGACGGGACGGAACTGCTCGTCGGCGACATCGGCGACGACGGCACACTGCACACCGTCCGCACGGTGGCCGGCGGCCCCGAGGAGGCGATCGCGCAGGCCGAATGGTCGGCGGACGGCCGTCTTCTGTACGCGAGCGACCGCAGCGGCTGGTGGAACCTGTACCGGGACGGCGTCCGGCTGTGCCCGCGCGAGGAGGAGTTCGCCGGCCCGTTGTGGAAGCCGGGCCTGCGCTGGTTCGCGCCGCTGGACAACGGTCTGGTGGCGGTCGTACACGGCCGGGGGGCGACCGTACTCGGGATACTGGACACGGAGTCCGGGGAGATCGTCGACGCCGCCGGGCCGTGGACCGAGTTCGGCGCCACCCTCGCGGTCCACGGCGGCCGCGTCGTAGGTGTCGGTGCCAGCCCGCGCACCGGGCCCGAGGTGGTCGAACTGGACACCGCCACCGGCCGGGCCCGCGCGATCGGTGCCCGGCACCGGGACGCCGTCGACCCCGCGTACTACCCGGAGCCGCGGATCCGCGTCTTCGCCGGCCCGGACGGCCGCGAGGTGCACGCCCACGTCTACCCGCCGCACCACCCCGAACGCACCGCTCCGGACGGCGAGTTGCCGCCCTACGTCATCTGGGCGCACGGCGGCCCCACCGGCCGGGTGCCGCTCGTGCTGGACCTGGAGATCGCCTACTTCACCTCGCGCGGCATCGGCGTGGCGGAGGTGAACTACGGCGGCTCCACCGGGTACGGCCGGGCTTACCGCGAGCGGTTGCGTGAACAGTGGGGCGTGGTCGACGTCGAGGACTGCGCGGCCGTCGCCCGCGCCCTGGCCGACGAGGGCACCGCCGATCCCACCCGGCTCGCGATCCGGGGCGGCAGCGCGGGCGGCTGGACCGCCGCCGCCTCCCTGACCACGACCGACGTCTACGCCTGCGGCACCATCATCTACCCGGTCCTGGACCCGGTCACCTGGGGGCCGGGGACCCACGACTTCGAGTCCCGCTACCTGGAGTCGCTGATCGGCCCGCTCGCCGAGGTGCCCACCCGGTACGCCGAGCGCTCGCCGAGCACCCACGCCGACCGGCTCACCGCGCCGTTCCTGCTCCTCCAGGGCCTGGACGACGTGATCTGCCCGCCCGCCCAGTGCGAACGCTTCCTCGCCCGGATCGCCGGCCGGGACGTGCCGCACGCCTACCTCACCTTCGAGGGAGAGGGGCACGGGTTCCGGCGGGCGGAGACCATGGTGCGTGCCCTGGAGGCCGAACTCTCCCTGTACGCCCAGGTGTTCGAACTGGACGTGCCCGATGTCCCGAGACTGGAGCTGCACACGTGAAGGAACTGACGCGCCCGGAGCGGCTGGCTCCGGGCGCCCGTGTGGCCGTCGTCGCCCCCAGCGGGCCGGTGCCCGAGGAACGGCTCCAGGCGGGGCTCGACGTGCTGCGCGGCTGGGACCTGGATCCAATCGTGGCACCCCATGTGCTCGGCCGGCACGAGGAGTTCGGCTACCTGGCCGGCCGGGACGCCGACCGCGCGGCCGACCTCCAGAACGCCTGGTGCGACCCGTCCGTCGCCGCGGTGCTGTGCGCCCGCGGCGGGTACGGCGCCCAGCGCATGGTCGACCTGCTGGACTGGGACGCGATGCGGGCGGCCGGGCCCAAGGTGTTCGTGGGCTTCAGCGACGTCACCGTGCTGCACCAGGCGTTCGCCACCCGGCTGGGCCTGGTCAGCCTGTACGGACCGGCCGCCGCCGGGGTCGACTTCGTCAAGAGCGCCCGCGCACAGGATCATCTGCGCTCCACCCTGTTCGCTCCGGAGAGCGTGCGGACCCTGACCTCGACCGGGGCCGGGTTGGCGCCCGGCCGGGCCCGGGGGATCACGCTCGGCGGCTGTCTGACCCTGCTGGCCGCCGACCTCGGCACCCTGTACGCCCGGCCCGGTGCCCGGGGCGGGCTGCTGCTCCTGGAGGACGTGGCCGAAGCGCCCTACCGCGTCGACCGGCTGCTGACCCAGTTGCTGCGCTCCGGCTGGCTCGACGGGGTCGCCGGGATCGGGCTCGGCTCCTGGCGCGACTGCGGCCGTGACGAGGAACTGCGCCCGGTCCTCGCCGACCGGCTCTGCGGACTCGGGGTGCCGGTGGTGGAGGAGCTGGGATTCGGGCATTGCGACGACGCGGTGACCGTCCCGTTCGGTGTGCGGGCCGAACTCGACGCGGACGCGGGCACCTTGACGCTGGAGCAGCCCGCGCTGCGCTGACGGCACGCACTGAATCCCGTGTGCCCCGACCGGCGCCCCGCCGCGCGCGAGCCACGACGCCTACTTCGGGCAACCGGGGGATCAGGCCGGTCACCGTGCTCAGCACCCCGGGGACACCGGGGTGCTGCGACTACCGGTCGTGAGCGGCTGAGCCGGGGATGGCGGGTTCCGGCAGTGGGTCCGGGGGCTTGGGGCAGCTGGACGGGGCCGGTTCCGGGGTCGGCCCGGGGGACTTCGAGCAGCTGGGCCCTGCGGATGCCGGGTGCCGGTTCGGGGGGATCGGCTGGAGTCGGGCCGGGCGGGTTCCGGTGCCGGTTGGGGCGAGTTCGAGGTACCGGCCCACGCTGATCGGCTGGATCCCGACCGGGTGGATGCCTGGAGCAAGCTGGGCGGATTCCATGTGCTGGTCGGGGCGGGTCCGAGGTGCCGGTTGGGGCGGATTGGCTGGGCAGCCGGGCCGGGAGAATTCCGGGAGCTTGGGCCGATGGGCTGGGGAGCCGGCCGGGTGGACGCCGGGAGCCCGGCCGGGTGGATGTCAGGAGTCGGGGCGGGCGCGTTCGAGGTGTCGGCCCAGGCGGTTCCTGGAGTCGGCGTCGGTGAGTTCCCGGAGACGGCGCGGGCCGGTTTCCGCAGACGGCGTGGGTGGGGACGCCGTACCCTGGCCCGATGCCGCACACCGCGCCCCGTTACCTCGCCGAAGGCCCCCGCGTGGGCATCCGTCACTTCACCCTCGGAGACGGACCCGAGTTCACCGCGCGGACCCGCGAGAGCAAGGACCTGCACCGGCCCTGGCTGTTCCCGCCGGACAACGACGAGGCCTACGCCGCCTACGTGCGCCCGCTGATCGAGGACCCGACCAAGGCCGGCTTCCTGGTGTGCGAGAAGGACAGCGGGGAGATCGCCGGGTTCATCAACATCAACAACATCGTGCGCGGCGGCTTCCAGTGCGGCGCCCTGGGCTACGGGGCCTTCGCGCACGCCGCCGGGCGCGGCCTGATGCGCGAGGGCCTCGACCTGGTCATCGGATACGCCTTCGGCCCGCTCGGACTGCACCGGCTGGAGATCAACGTGCAGCCCGAGAACACCGCCTCGATCGCGATGGCACGCGGCGCCGGTTTCCGGCTGGAGGGGTTCTCCCCGGCCATGCTCCACATCGACGGCGCCTGGCGCGACCACGAACGCTGGGCACTCACCGCCGAGATGCGCGACCCCACCGCCTGAACACACCCTTTGCGCAATCCTGACCGGCACATCCCCTGGCCGACTCGACGCACGCCGGGTTCCATGGTGATCGTGACGAGGATCCGACGTGAGGTACTGACGCTGCCCGCCGCGCAGTTGGGACCCGACAACCCCCTGCCCCCGCTGCGCCCGCTCGACGAGGTCCACCGCATCGAGGACCGCGACCGGGACGGCATGCCCGGGGACATGGCCCGCCAGCTCGCCTACGAGCCGCTGCACAGCCTGCTCCCGGTCCGCGTCCGCGACGGCTACGACAGAACCCGCGAACCCCGCCCCCTCGACGCCCTGGTGATCGAGAACGACCGGCTGCGCGCCACCGTCCTGCCCGGCCTCGGCGGCCGTGTCGCCTCCCTGATCCACCTGCCCACCGGACGCGAACTCCTCTACCGCAACCCGGTGTTCCAGCCCGCCAACTTCGCCCTCAACGGCGCCTGGTACTCCGGCGGCATCGAATGGAACATCGGCGCCACCGGCCACACCACGCTCTCCTGCGCACCCCTGCACGCCGCCCGCGTCCCCGCCCCGGACGGCGGCGAGATGCTGCGCCTGTGGGAGTGGGAACGACTGCGCGACCTGCCCTTCCAGGTCGACCTGTGGCTGCCCGACGGCTCCGACTTCCTCTACGTCGGCGTCCGCGTCCGCAACCCGCACGAGCGCCCGGTGCCGACCTACTGGTGGTCCAACATCGCGGTGCCGGAGGAGTGCCGGGTCCTCGTCCCCGCCGAGGAGGCCTGGCACTTCGGCTACGAGCGCCGCCTGCGCCGCGTGCCCGTCCCGTCGTACGACGGCATCGACCGCACCCACCCCCTCGACAGCCCCTACGCCGCCGACTACTTCTACGACGTGCCGGACGGCAGCCGCCGCTGGATCGCCGCGCTGGACGCCGACGGGCACGGCCTGGTGCAGACCTCCACCGACACCCTGCGCGGCCGCAAGCTCTTCGTCTGGGGCCATCTGCCCGGCGGCCGGCGCTGGCAGGAGTGGCTCACCGAACCCGGCACCGGCGGCTACTGCGAGATCCAGGCCGGGCTCGCCCGCACCCAGCTGGAACACGTCCGGCTGGACGCCGAGAGCGAGGTGTCCTGGCTGGAGGCGTACGGCCCGCTCGACGCACCCCCGGAAGGGGAGTGGACCGGGGCCGTCCAGGGCGCCGGGGAACGGCTGGAGTCCGCCCTGCCGCGCGCCCGGGTCGAGGAGGCGTACGCGGCCTGGCGGCCGTGCGCCGACACCGAACCCGGCGAGATCCTGGCCGCCGGATCCGGCTGGGGCGCCCTCGAAGTGCTGCGCGGCGACTGGAAACTGCCCGGCACCCCGTTCCCCGAGTCCACCCTCGGCGAGGCACAGGCGCCCTGGCGGGAACTGCTGCGTACCGGCTCCCTGCCCGAGCCGCGCCGGGTACGGCCGCCCGGCGAGACCCTCGTCGCCCCGCACTGGCGGGACATGCTGGAGACCGCGCCCGCCGGCCCGCACACCGAGTACCACCTCGGAGTCGCCCAGTGGCACGCCGGCGACCGCGCCCAGGCCGTCCGCAGCTGGGAACGCGCCCTCGAACTCGCCCCGTCCCTCTGGCCGTCGCTGCGCTGCCTGGCCGTCGCCGACCAGGAGTCCGGCCACCACGAACGGGCCGCCGAGCGGTACGCGGACGCCTTCGACGACCTGTGCCGCGAGCGCCGCGACGACAAAGAGACGTGGACCGCCGCCGTGGCCGCGCTCGGCCGGGAGACCCTGCAGGCACTGCTCCGGGTGCGGCGGACGGCGGACGCCCGGGCGGTCTGGGACCGGTTGCTGCCCGCCGTGCGCCGGCGCGGCCGGTTCCGGCTGCTGGAGGCCGAACTGCTGCTCGCCGAGGGACGGCCCGAGGAGGCCCGCGCGGTCCTCGACACGGGCTTCGAGGTCGCCGACCTGCGGGAGGGCGAGGAGGCGCTCGGCCGGCTGTGGTCCCGGCTCACCGACGAGCCCCTGCCCGCCCGCCACGACTTCCGGATGCGGCCCGACGCGTTCTGACCGGCTCAGGCCCGCTGGTCGACGTACTCGAACACCGACCCGTCCGGATGCATCGCGATCAGGTTCCGGCCCGCCGGCGTCGGCAGCGGCCCCGCGATGATCCGGGCGCCGAGGCCGGTCAGCAGCCGGTGCGCCTCGTCCACGTCCTCGACGGCGATGGTCGCCGCCACCTTGCGCAGGATCTCCAGTTCCGCCTCCGGGCCGCTCATCAGCAGAAAGGAGCCGATCGCGGCGACCTGGACCCCGCCGCGCTCGAAGCGCAGCGCTCTGCCGCCCGCCAGACGCTCGTAGAAGGGGATCGCGGTCTCGAGGTCGTCGACGCAGATGCGCAACGAGGCGCCCAGAATCTCCATGCGCCCGAGCCTAGTTGCGGCGGCCCGGGCCGTGCAGGGCGCCCGCGTTACCCGCTGTGCCCGCCGGGTACCCGCAGGGTATGGACCGTTCGGAACGCCTGGATCACCTGGAACATCTCGACAAGCACCTGGTCGAAGAGCTGGCACAGGTGGCACGCGAGACGGTACGCGACGAGCTGCGCGAGCAGACCCGCAAGCAGCGCCGCACCGCCCTGCTCTACGCCGCGTCCGGCGCCGCCGCCCTGTACGCGGGCGCCGCGCTGGCCCTCGCCGTCGGCCTGGCCCTGGCGACCGGCCTGCCCGGCTGGGGCGCAGCCCTGATCACCGCGGCGATCATGGGTGCGGTGGCCTACGCCCTGCGGGGTGCCGCCCACCCGAGGCACAGCCACCCCTCGCCGCCGGCTCCTGCCATCGGCGGCACCCCACCGGCGGGTCCGCCGAGCGGCCTGGGCCTGCCGTACCCGCCGATGCCGAAGGAGCCCCCGGACACCGGCCACCACAGGGCCTGAGCGCAGCGAACCGAACCACCGCCCACTCAGCCGCCGAGCCGCGGCAGCACCTTCGTCCGGTAGAAGTCGAAGAACCCCTTCTGATCGGCCCCGATCTGGTTCACGTACACCCGGTCGAACCCGGCGTCGGCGAACGCCCTCAGCGCGGACACGTGCTGGTCGGCATCGTCCCCGCACACGACCTTCTCGCGCACCATGTCCTCGGTGACCAGCTCCCGCAGCTGCTCGAAGTGGCGCGGCGAGGGCAGCACCTGCCCCATCTCCCCGGGCAGCAGCTCGTTGTACCAGAGCCGGTGCACGGTACGGACGCACTCCTCGCGATCGGTGCCGTAACAGACCTTCGTACCGCCGCTCACCGGCTTCGTCCCGCCCCCGCCCTTGCGGAACTGAGTGACCATCTCCTCCTCCGGCATCATCGTGATGTACCCGTCGCCCACCCGGGCGGCGAGCGACGTCGCCTTCGGCCCGAAGCCGGAGACGTCGATGGGCACGGGTTCGTCGGGAACGGTGTAGAGGCGGGCGTTCTCCACGGTGTAGTGCGTGCCCTGGTGGTTGACCTCCTCGCCGGTGAACAGCCGGCGCATCACCTGCACGGCCTCCTCCAGCATCTCCAGGCGCACGTGCAGCGGCGGCCAGCGGTCGCCGAGGATGTGCTCGTTCAGCGCCTCGCCGGTGCCGATGCCCAGCCGGAAACGTCCCTCGGTCAGCACCGCGCTCGTCGCCGCGGCCTGCGCCGTCACCGCCGGGTGCATCCGCACGGTCGGACAGGTCACCGCCGTCTCGATGGGCAGCGACACCGCCTCCGACAGGGCGCCGATCACCGACCACACGAACGCGCTCTGCCCCTGCGCGTCGTTCCACGGATGGAAGTGGTCGGAGATCCACAGCGCCCGGAATCCGGCCTGCTCGGCCATCCGAGCCTGCTCGACGAGGTGGGCGGGGGTGTGTTCCTCGCTCGCCAGGAAACAGCCGTACTCGGGCATGGGGAAACCTCCGCGCGGGCGACGCTGCTGCGGTGTCATGCGGTCCCGGGCCGGGTAACCGGCGCCCGGCGGGCGAAACGCCGGGGGCGCGGCGCGGCGTTCGGGTGCTCCGACCGGCGTACGGGTGACCCGCGCGGCGTTTGGGTGCCCCGGCCTCGGTTACGCGGAAAACCTCGGACGAGCCACACCGCCGGAGGCGCACCGTGAGCCGACCTCACGTCGTGATCGTCGGAGCCGGTTTCGCCGGGTACCGGGCTGCCCGCACGCTGGCCCGGCTGACCCGGAACCGGGCCGACATCACTCTGCTGAACCCGACCGACTACTTCCTGTACCTGCCGCTGCTGCCCCAGGTCGCCGCCGGCATCCTGGAGGCCCGCAGGGTCACCGTGTCGCTGCCGGGCACCCTGCACGGAGTGCGGATGGTGCTCGGCGAGGCGGACCATGTCGACCTCGACGGCCGTACGGTCCACTACTCCGACCCCGAGGGCGGTATCGGCGCCCTCACCTACGACCGGCTGGTGCTGTGTGTCGGCAGCGTCAACAAGCTGCTGCCCATCCCCGGGGTCGCCGAGCACGCGCACGGCTTCCGGGGGCTGCCCGAGGCGCTGTACCTGCGCGACCACGTGACCCGGCAGGTGGAGCTGGCGGCCACGGAGGACGATCCGAAGGCCTGCGCGGCCCGCTGCACCTTCGTCGTGGTCGGCGCCGGCTACACCGGCACCGAGGTGGCTGCGCAGATGCAGCTGCTCACCGACCGGCTGGCCCGCCGGCATCCGCTGTGCGCCGGGTTCCGGCCGCGCTGGATCCTGCTGGACGTGGCGCCGCGCGTGCTGCCGGAGATGGCCGAGCGGCTGTCCCGGACGGCCGACCGGGTGCTGCGTGCGCGGGGCGTCGAGGTCCGGATGGGTACGTCGGTGAAGGAGGCCACCCACGACGGGGTGCTGCTCACCGACGGCGAGTTCGTCGCGTCCCGGACGCTGGTGTGGTGTGTCGGGGTACGGCCCGATCCGCTGGTGGAGGCGGTCGGGCAGCCGCTGGAGCGGGGCCGGCTGATCGTCGACCCCCATCTGCAGGTGCCGGGCCGGCCGGAGGTGTTCTGCTGCGGGGACGCGGCCGCCGTACCGGACCTGGAGAAGCCGGGGTCCTTCACGCCGATGACGGCCCAGCACGCGTGGCGCCAGGGCCGGGTGGCCGGGGAGAACGTGGCCGCCTCGCTCGGTGTCGGCCGGCGCCGGCGGGCCTACCGCCATCGCGACCTGGGTTTCGCCGTCGACCTCGGCGGGATCCAGGCCGCCGCGAACCCGTTCGGCGTCCCGCTGTCCGGCCCGGCGGCCGGTGCGGTCACCCGCGGCTACCACCTGGCCGCGCTGCCCGGCAACCGCGTCCGGGTGGCCGCCGACTGGCTGCTGGACGCCGTACTGCCGCGCCAGGGCGTCCAGTTGGGCCTCGTACGGTCCTGGTCGGTTCCCCTGGACACGGCCTCTCCGGAGCTGGCACGCGTGCCGGGGGGAACGGAGCGGGCGGGAGGGCCGGAGCAGGCCGAAGAAGCGGTGCGGCCCCGGGAAGCGGAACGTGACGCCCATCCGCCGGCCGCCGGGCGCGGGGACCACCCCGCCCCCGGCCCGGTCAAGCGCACCGACCCGCCGGACCCCGCTGCCGAGTGACCCCGCTGCCGAGTGGCCCCCGGCCGTATCCCTCGACTCACCGCAAGGAGACCCATGAACACCGCCGAACTCGCCGAGCTGGGACAGCAGTTGCGCGTGGACAGCGTGCGGGCGTCCGCCGCCGCGGGATCCGGGCACCCCACGTCCTCGATGTCCGCCGCGGATCTGATGGCCGTACTCCTCGCCAACCATCTGCGCTACGACTTCGAACGCCCCGAGCACCCCGCGAACGACCGCTTCGTGCTGTCCAAGGGACACGCCACGCCCCTGCTGTACGCCGCGTACAAGGCGGCCGGTGCCGTCGAGGACGGCGAGCTGCTCACCTTCCGCAAGCTCGGCAGCCGGCTCGAAGGACATCCGACGCCCCGGCGGCTGCCCTGGGTGGAGACGGCCACCGGATCCCTCGGCCAGGGCCTGCCGGTCGGGGTCGGCATCGCCCTCGCCGGCAAGCGCCTGGAGCGCACCGGCTACCGGGTGTGGGTGCTGTGCGGCGACAGCGAGCTCGCGGAGGGCTCGGTGTGGGAGGCCGCCGAACACGCCGGGCACGAGCACCTGGACAACCTGATCGCGATCGTGGACGTCAACCGGCTCGGCCAGCGCGGCCCCACCCGGCACGGTCACGACCTGGACGCCTACGCCCGCCGCTTCCAGGCCTTCGGCTGGCACACCGTCGAGATCGACGGCCATGACGTCGACAAGATCGACCGGGCCTACGGCGAGGCGCTGTCCACGGCAGGGCAGCCCGTGGTGATCCTCGCCCGCACCCTCAAGGGCAAGGGCGTCGCCGCCGTCGAGGACCTGGAGGGCCATCACGGAAAGCCGGTGCCGGACGCGGAGGAGGCCGTCGCCGAGCTCGGCGGACCGCGCTCGCTGCACGTCCGGGTCCACGAGCCGCCGGCCGCCGCCGCGCTGCGCGACCTGACGACCGAGGTGCTGCAGCTTCCGCGCTACGACGAGGGTGACGAGGTCGCGACCCGGGACGCCTTCGGCGCGGCCCTCGCCGCGCTCGGCAGCGCCCGGGGCGATGTCGTCGCCCTGGACGGCGAGGTCGGCGACTCCACCCGCACCGAGGAGTTCGCCAAGGCCCACCCCGACCGGTTCTTCGAGTGCTACATCGCCGAGCAGCAGATGGTCGCCGCGGCCGTCGGCATGGCCGCGCGGGGCTGGCTGCCGTACGCCTCGACGTTCGCCGCGTTCCTCACCCGCGCCCATGATTTCGTGCGGATGGCGTCCATCAGCGGCTCCGGCATCAACCTGGTGGGCTCACACGCCGGTGTCGCGATCGGCCAGGACGGGCCCTCCCAGATGGGCCTGGAGGACCTGGCGATGTTCCGCGCCCTGTACGGCTCGACCGTGCTGTATCCGTGCGACGCCAACCAGACCGCCCGGCTGGTCGCCACCATGGCCGGACTCGACGGGATCCGCTATCTGCGCACCTCGCGCGGCAAGACACCGGTCATCTACGGCCCCGACGAGGAGTTCCCGGTGGGCGGCAGCAAGACGCTCGTCTCCAGCGAGGAGGACCGGCTGACGGTCGTCGCCGCCGGGGTCACCGTGCCCGAGGCGCTCGCCGCGGCCGACCGGCTCGCCGCGGACGGCATCCGGGTACGGGTGATCGACCTGTACTCCGTCAAGCCCGTCGACGCCGAGACGCTGCACCGGGCCGCCGAGGAGACCGGCTGTCTGCTCACCGTGGAGGACCACCATGCCGAGGGCGGCCTCGGTGACGCCGTCGCGGAGGCCTTCTGCGACGGCCGGCCCGTGCCCCGGCTGGTCCGGCTCGCGGTGCGCACCATGCCGGGCTCGGCCGCGCCCGACGAGCAGCTGAACGCGGCCGGCATCGACGCCGTGGGCATCGCGGCGGCGGCCAGGCTGCTGGTGGAGGAGGCGGTCGTGCGATGAACGACGAGGACGCCCGGACCGTACGGGCGGGGCGCCGCACGGTGCGGATCCAGCGGCCCGGGAAGGTCCTCTTCCCGGGCGGCGCCGGCGCCGAGGAGTACACCAAGGGCGACCTCGCCGACTACTACCGGTCCGTCGCGCCGTACCTGCTGCCGCACCTGCGGGGCCGTCCGCTGATGCTGGAGCGCTATCCGGACGGCCTGGACGGGCAGCGGTTCATGCAGAAGAACATCCCGGAACACTACCCGGACTGGATCACCCGCGCCGAAGTCCCCAAGGAGGGCGGCACGGTCACCCATGCCGTGTGCGACGACACCGCCACCCTCCTCTACCTCGCCGACCAGGCCTGCCTCACCCTGCACCGCTGGCTCTCCCGCACCGACCGCGCCGCCGGCCCGGACCACCCCGACCAGCTGGTCTTCGACCTCGATCCACCCGGCGACGACTTCGCCCCGGTGCGCGAGGCGGCCGGCCTGCTGCGGGAGCTGCTGGACGAACTGGGGCTGCCCGCCGCCCCCATGACCACCGGGTCGCGCGGTCTCCACCTCGTCGTCCGTCTCGACGGCCGTCAGGACTTCGACGAGGTCCGCGAATTCGCCCGTGGTGTCGCCGAGTTGCTCGCCTCCCGGCATCCGGACCGGCTCACCACCGCCGCCCGCAAGGAGGACCGCGGCGACCGCCTCTACCTCGACGTGCAGCGCAACGCCTACGCGCAGACCGCCGTCGCCCCCTACACCGTGCGCGCCCGCCCCGGCGCCCCCGTCGCCGTACCCCTCGTCTGGGAGCAGCTGGACGACCCCGGCCTCGACGCCCGCCGCTGGACCATCGCCGACGCCGTCGACCAGGCCGGCACCGACGCCTGGGCCGGCCTGCCGAGCCGAGGCCGCGCCCTGGGCCCGGCCCGGCGGCGTCTCGCGGACCATCGCTCCCGAATGTTTGACCAGGGATGACCGGGCCACCCGCAGAGGGAGGTGGCCATGTCGAACACAAACAACGCATCCCAGTCACAAAATTCACAGAGAACACATAACTCACAGGAGTCACACAGCGACGACAAGCGCGGCAAGGCGGAGGAGCCCCGGCCGGCGCCCATCGAGGTGCTGCGCCAAGCGCGTGCCCAGCTCGTCGAACTCACCGGACTTGCCCCCGAGTCCGTGACCTCCTTCGAGCAGACCGAGGACGGATGGGTGCTTGAAGTGGAGGTTCTCGAACTCGCGCGGGTCCCGGACACCATGAGCCTGATGGCGAGCTACCAGATCGATCTCGACCAGGAGGCCCGGCTCACCGGCTACCGGCGCGTTCACCGATATGAACGCGGACGGTCCGACGCGCGCCGACCCGGCGGCCGCTAGGCCGCCCCCCGTCCACCGCGCACACGGAGCCACCGTGACACCGAACACTCATGAGGAGGAGCAGCCGGCATGACCGTTGTCCCGGCACAGCAGACCGGAGGTGGAGGCGGCAGCAGCGGCCTCTACGACGTACTGGAACTGGTACTGGACAGGGGACTCGTGATCGACGCGTTCGTGCGGGTCTCCCTGGTCGGTATCGAGATCCTGAAGATCGACGTCCGGGTCGTCGTGGCCAGCGTCGACACATATCTGCGCTTCGCCGAGGCGTGCAACCGTCTCGACCTGGAGGCCGGCCCGCACAAGAGCCCCGGGCTTCCCGACCTCGTCGGCGAGGTCACGGAGTCCGGCGCCCGCGGCAAGTCCAAGGGGGCCCTGTCCGGCGCCGCGGAGACCATTTCCGACGCCTTCAAGCAGGCCCGCGAGGAGGGTGCCGAGGCCCGGCCCCGCGCCCGTAAGGACACCGCCCGCAGGAAGGAGGAGAGGGAGTGAGTACGTACGTCTACGGGATCACCGCCCGGTCGCACCCCTCCCTGCCCGAGGGCATGACGGGCGTGGGCGAGCCGCCCCGTCCGGTGCGGGTCGTCACGGCCGGTGAGCTGGCAGCCCTGGTCAGTGACGCCCCCGAGGGGTTGCGGCCCAAGCGCCGCGACCTGCTCGCACACCAGAACGTCCTCGCCGAGACCGGCGCGGCCGGCTGTGTGCTGCCGATGCGGTTCGGGAACCTGGCCCCCGACGACGACACCGTCACCCACGTGCTCGACGAGCGCGCCGACCACTACCGGGAGCGGCTGAAGGCCCTGGACGGCAAGGTCGAGTACAACGTCAAGGCGAACCACGTGGAGGACGCCGTCCTGCAGCGTGTGATGGCCGAGGACGCGGAGCTGCGCTCGTTCGCCGAGGACACCCGACGTGCGGGCGGCGGCACATACGAGGACAGGCTGCGCCTCGGCGAGATGGTCGCGGCCGCCGTCAAAGCCAAGGAGGCCGAGGACGCCGCCTCGGTGCAGGCCGCTCTCGAGCCGGCCGCCACCGCGGTCAGCGCCGGCCCGCAGTCCACGGGCTGGCTGCTCAACGTCTCGTTCCTGGTCTCCCGGGACGGGGCCGAGGGCTTCATCAACGCCGTCGAGCAGGTCCGCGCCGGCCATCCCCACCTCGAACTGCGCGTCAACGGCCCGCTGCCGCCGTACAGCTTCGTCGAGCCCGGCCCCGCCGAGCCGGCGGCCGACACGGCCGGCACGGATGCCGGGGCGCGGTGAGACGACGGGTCCGAAAGGAGGAGGCGATGGGGCTGATCGGTGAGGTGCTGCTGCTGCCGTTCGCACCGGTGCGCGGCGCCGGGTGGGTGATGGGCCAGGTGCTCCGCGAGGCGGAACGGATCTACTACGACCCCGCCACCGTACGGGCCGAGCTCGCCCGCCTCGAAGAACAACTGGAGGCCGGCGAGATCACCGAGGAGGAGTTCGACCGTCGCGAGGACGAACTGCTCGACCGGCTGGAGGCCGCGCTGCGCTCCGGCGACACCACAGGCAACGGGACGTGAGATGAACCGAATGGCACTGGGCCTCGCTGTAGGGGCCGGATACTTCCTGGGACGGACGAAGAAACTCAAGATGGCCCTCGCGGTCGGATCCCTGGTCGCCGGGAAGAAAATGAGCCTCAGTCCGAAGATGATCGCGGACGTGGTGAGCCAGCAGCTGAAGAACAACCCGCAGTTCAAGGAGATCGGGGACCAGCTGCGCCAGGAGCTGCGAGGGGCCGGCAAGGCCGCCTCCGGGGCCATGGTCGAGCGGCAGATGAACGCGCTCGCCGACCGGCTGCACGGCCGCACCTCCCAGGTGCGCGACGACCTGACCGGAGCGGTTCCCGGCACCGGATCCGCCGAGTCCGACGACGAGGAGCCGCAGGAGGAGGAGTCGCGGGACGAGGAGTCGCGGGACGAGGAGTCGCGGGACGAGGACCAGGAGGACTCCCGCGAGGAGAGGACCCACCGCGGGGACGGTGAGAACGCCGGCCGGCGGGGCGACGCGCCGCGCAAGAAGGCGGCCAAGAAGGCCCCCGGCAAGAAGTCGGCGTCGAAGGCCCCCGCCAAGAACGCCCCCGCCAAGAAGACGGCGGCGAAGAAGACGACCACGGCCCGCAAGACGGCCGCGAAGAAGACGGCCGCCGCCGGCGGCGCCGCCCGCGGCGCCTCCTCGCGGCAGTCGAAGGGCGGCGATGACCGATGACCGAGGCTCTCGGATCCGCCACGTCCGCGGCCGGCAAGGCCACGGATGCGGCCAACGAAAACCCGCTGACCAGCCTCGCCCACAGCGAGGCCGCCGACCGGCTCAAGGCGGAGGCCCAGGACTATCTGGCCGCACAGGCCACGAAGATGCTCACCGGTCTCGGCCGCAAGCTCGGCGAGACCACGGGCAAGCTCAACGACATAGCCGAAGGAAACAGTCCTGGATTCGCCAAGCTCGCGCTCGACGGCGGCCGCAAGCTCGCCGAGGGCAAGGGACCGCTGCGCTCCGCGCTGGAACTGGGCGGCTCCCGCGTCAAGGAGAAAATGATGAACGCGGTGAGAGGCCTCGGGGGCAGCAAGGGCAAGAAGGGCGGCGCGGGCCACAAGCCCACCGTCATCATGGAGTCCATCGATGTCGGCGTACCGCTGCGCACCGCCTACGACCAGTGGACGCAGTACAAGGACTTCAGCAGCTTCGCCAAGGGCGTCAAGAGCGCAAGCCGCGCCGACGACACCCATTCCGACTGGCAGGCGAAGATATTCTGGTCCAGCCGCAGCTGGAAGGCGCAGACCACCGAACAGATACCCGACTACCGCATCCAGTGGACGTCGGAGGGTGCCAAGGGCACCACCAAGGGCGTGGTCTCGTTCCACCGGCTGGAGGAGAACCTCACCCGCGTCCTGCTGGTCATCGAGTACTACCCGACCGGCCTGTTCGAGAAGACCGGCAACATCTGGCGCGCCCAGGGCCGCCGGGTCAGGCTGGACCTGAAGCACTTCGCCCGCTTCATCACCCTCAAGGGCGAGGCGGAGGACAGCTGGCGCGGTGAGATCCGCGACGGCGAGGTGGTGAAGAGCCACGAGGACGCCGTGGCCGAGGAGGAGCAGGAGCAAGAGGCCGAGGAGCCGCAGGAGGGCGAGGAAGAGGAAGAAGCGGAGGAAGAAGAGGGCGAGCCCGAGGAGTACGAGGCCGAGGACGAGGAGCCCCCCGAGGACGACGAAGCCGAGGAGGGTGAGGAGCCCGAGGGCGAGTACGAGGAGGGTGAGGAGCCCGAGGAGGAGTACGAGGAGGACGAGGAGCCCGAAGGCGAGTACGAGGAGGAAGAGGAACCCGAGTACGCCGGAGGCGGGAGCCGTCGATGACGACGCCCGCCCGCTTCGGCGACTCCGGCAGCCGGTTCCCCGAGCCGTACGGCCAGGGCGGAGGAGCCAACCTCGCCGACATCCTGGAGCGCGTGCTCGACAAGGGCATCGTGATCGCGGGCGACATCCGGATCAACCTGCTCGACATCGAACTGCTCACCGTCAAGCTGCGCCTCATCGTCGCATCGGTGGACAAGGCCAAGGAGATGGGCATCGACTGGTGGGAGACCGACCCGGCGCTCTCCTCCCGGGCCCGCCGCGACGAGCTGACCCGGGAGAACGCCGCGCTGAGAGAACGGGTGGCCCGCCTGGAGGAGCTGGAGCCGGGCCACGCGCCGAAGGAGGCACCATGACCGGACTGCGCTACGTCTACGCCGTGTGCCGCCCCTTCGGGACGCCCCTGCAGTCCCAGCTCACCGGCGTCGGGGGCGCCCCGCCGGCGTTGCTGCGCCACCACGGGCTGGTCGCGGTCGTCAGCCAGGTCCCGGCGGCCGACTTCTGCGAGGAGGCCCTGAAGGCGCACCTGGAGGACCTGGACTGGCTGTCCGTGACCGCCCGCGCGCACCAGGGCGTGATCGACGCCCTCACCACGGTCACCACTCCGCTGCCGCTCCGGCTCGCGACCGTCTTCCAGGACGACAGTGGGGTGCGCACCATGATCGAGGCCCGCGAGGACGACTTCCTG
Source organism: Streptomyces sp. NPDC001093 (assembly GCF_040298985.1). Lineage (NCBI taxonomy): Bacteria > Bacillati > Actinomycetota > Actinomycetes > Kitasatosporales > Streptomycetaceae > Streptomyces > Streptomyces sp. NPDC001093. The sequence continues at coordinate 34,146 of NZ_JBEPBF010000022.1, forward strand.
CGCACCCTCGACCGGCTGGAGGGCCGGGTGGAGTGGGGGGTCAAGGTGTACCTGGAGCCCGAGCCCGCCGCCGAGCCTGCCCCCGCCGCGCAGCCCGCGAGCGGCCGGGACTATCTGCGCCGGCGGCGCCAGAGCACCCACGCGACCGAGGAGCGGTGGCAGCGGGCCGAGGCCTTCGCCCGCTCGCTGCACGAGGGCCTTTCCCGGTACGCCGAGGATTCCCGGCTGCACGCCCCACAGAATTCCGCGCTTTCCGCCGAGCCCGGCCGGAACGTGCTCAACGCGGCCTATCTGGTGCCCCGCGCGCATTCCGAGGAATTCGTGGAACTGGTGGACCGCACGAAGGACGAGGCACCCGGAATCCGGGTGGAACTCACCGGACCCTGGGCGGCCTATTCGTTCGTCGGGGAGGCGACGCCGTGACCGTGGTCGAACGACGCGAGATAGCCCTCGTCGACCTGCTCGACCGGCTGCTGGCCGGCGGAGTGGTGATCACGGGTGACCTCACCCTGCGGATCGCGGACGTCGACCTGGTCCGCATCGATCTGAACGCGCTGATCAGCTCAGTGAACGAGTCGGTACCCTCGCCTTTCGAGGAGATCCTGTGACCCCGCGCAACCGCCTGGACCTGGAACCCGACACGGTCGAGCGCGACCTGGTGAAACTGGTGCTCACCGTGGTGGAACTGCTCCGGCAGCTCATGGAACGGCAGGCCGTGCGGCGCTTCGACACCGGCGAGCTGACCGAGGAGCAGGAGGAGCGCATCGGGCTCACCCTGATGCTCCTGGAGGACCGCATGGCCGAGCTGCGCGAACGCTACGGACTGCGGCCCGAGGACCTGAATCTGGACCTCGGGCCGCTCGGACCGCTGCTTCCCCGCGACTAGCTCACGTCACCACCGGTACCAGCGGCCCCTGCCGCCACCGGCGGTGGTGCTGCGGACCAGGAAACCCAACAGCCAGATGACCAGCACTATCAGTGCAATCCACCAGAGAATCTTCACCGCGAATCCGACACCGAAAAGGAGCAGCGCCAGAAGCAGTACCAGCAGGATGGGAACCATAGTGTGAACCTCCTGCAATCCGGGTTGCCCGGAATACGCGGATCAGGCTTCTTTACGGCACAGAATCTCGCCGTGCAGGACCGCGAACCAGCCGTCCTCCCGCCGGCCCCATTCCCGCCACGCCTCGGACACGGCCCGCAGGTCCTCCTCGGTCGCGTGACCGCCCTGCGTGGCCCGTTCGGCGTAGGAGGAGGCCAGCGTGCGGTCCGCCCACAGGCCGCTCCACCAGGCCCGCTCCTCGGGCGTGGTGAAGGTCCAGGTGCTGGAGGTGGCGGTGATGTCGGTCAGCCCGGCGGCCAGCGCCCACGCCTTCAGCCGGCGCCCGGCGTCGGGCTCGCCGCCGTTGGCCCGGGCCACCCGCTCGTACAGGTCCAGCCAGTCCCGCAGACCGTCCGCCGCCGGGTACCAGGTCATCGCCCCGTAGTCCCCGTCGCGTACGGCGATGAACCCGCCCGGCTTCGTCACCCGGTGGATCTCCCGCAGCGCCTGCACCGGGTCGCCGACGTGCTGCAGCACCTGGTGGGCGTGGACCACGCAGAAGGTGTCGTCCGGGTGGTCCAGCGCGTGCACGTCGGCGACCGCGAAGTCCACGTTGGTCAGGCCGCGCCCGGCGGCGGTGGCCCGGGCCTGCTCCAGGATTCCCGGCGCGTGGTCGACGCCGGTGACGTGGCCGTCCGGGACCCGCTCCGCGAGGTCGGCGGTGATGGTGCCGGGCCCGCAGCCGATGTCCAGGATCTTCATGTGGGGCTTCAGGGAGCCGAGCAGATAGGCCGCGGAGTTCTCGGCCGTCCGCCAGGTGTGCGACCGGAGTACCGACTCGTGGTGCCCGTGCGTGTAGACGGCGGTCTCCTGCGCCTTCGGCATGGCTGTTCCCCTTCTTCACCCTCGTGTCCGCTGGTACGCATCACCGTACGCGCGCATGCCGAATGATGAGACACGTGTTTCACATCCTGGACGCCTCAGGAATCCTGACCGCCCGTCAACAGGCGGCGGTCGACGGCCGGTACACCGTCAGGGCCCCGGGCAGCTTCTCCAGCGTCACCTCGCCCGACACGGCCGTCACCTCGCCGTCGTACGCCATCGGGGTGCCCGGCGTGATGCCGGTCAGCCGGAGCCGGTGCACCTGGACCGCCGCGTGGGCGGGGGAGCGGGTCAGCGGGCCTGCGGCAGCGGCCGCCAGCAGCCGCAGCGCGGGCCGGCGGCCGCCGTGCACCACCCGCACGTCCAGCAGTCCGTCCGCGAGATCGGTACGGCGGCCGGGCGCGAGCCCCATGCGGTGGTAGACGCCGTTGCCGACGAACAGCAGCCACAGCGGCCGCCGTTCACCGCCCAGCTCCACCTCCAGCGGATGCCCGTCCGCGCGCAGCACCCGCAGCGCGCCCAGCACCCCGGCGGGCCACCCGCCGATCCGGCGCGACCACCGCTCCCGCACACGCACCAGTTCCGGATAGACGCCCAGGCTCAGCGTGTTCAGGAACAGGCCCTCGCCGTCGCCGGTGACATACCGGACCGCGTCCACCCGCACCGCCTCGCCGCGCCGGACCGCACGGGCCAGATCGTGCTCGTCCTCCACGCCCAGGTCGAGGGCGAAGTGGTTGAGGGTGCCGCCCGGCAGCACCGCGAGCGGCAGCCCGTGCCCGAGCGCGATCCTCGCCGCCGTGTTCACGGTGCCGTCGCCGCCGCACACACCCAGCACCCGGGCGCGGGCCGCCGCCTTCACCAGTTCGTCGCCGATCTCCTCGGGCGCGCACTCGACGATCTCCGCCAGCGGCAGCGCGGCGTGCAGCGCACGCACCCGGTCGGCCGTCCCCGAGGCCCGGTTGGCGACCACCACCAGACCGGCGCCCTCCGGCAGCGCCGGCGCCTCGGCGCGCGGCCGGGACCGTCGCCGCACCTGGGCGCGGGTCGGCATCAGCCGCCGTACCAGGAAGGCCGCGCCCGCGCCGAGGGCCGCCCCGGCCAGCACGTCGCTCGGGAAGTGCACACCCGTGTACACCCGCGAGGCCGCCACCGAGAACGCCACCGGCGCCACCGCCGCGCCCCACGCCGGGGACTCCAGCGCGACCCCGGTCGCGAACGCGGCGGCCGACGCGGCGTGCCCGGACGGGAACGACGTGGTGATCGGCTGCCGCTTGAGCTGCCGCACCAGCGGCACCGGCTCCAGTACCGGCCGGGCCCGGCGCACCGAGCGCTTGCCGATCGTGTTGATGGCCAGCGAGGCCACGCTGAGGGAGGCCAGGCCCCGGGCTGCCGCCCGGCGGGCCCTCGGGGTGCGGCTCGCGGCCATCGCGGCGGCCGTCGCGAACCACAGCACGCCGTGGTTCGCGCCGCGGCTGAGGCGGGGCAGCACCCGCTCGGCGCCGGGCCAGTGCCGGGCGGCGGCCGCCTCGAACAGCCGGCCGTCCAGATCCAGCAGCCGGCACAGCGGGTTCCGGCCGGCCGGGCGGGCGGTCAGGTCCAGGTCTGTCAGGTCCAGGTCCGGGCTCATGGGGTCCGGTTACCCTGAAGTGCCCGTTTCTTGTGCCTGTCTGCGCCGGGCACCCGCCGGCGCGTGAGGAGATTCCCCCGGATGCGCCTCCTGCTCGTCCGCCACGGCGAGACCCCGTCCAACGTGCACCACCTGCTGGACACCGACGTACCGGGACCCGCGCTGACCCCGCTGGGCGAGGCGCAGGCCGCCGCACTGCCCGCGGCGCTCGCCGACGAGGACATCGAGGCCGTCTACGCCTCCACGCTGCTGCGCGCCCAGCTCACCGCCGCCCCGCTGGCCGCCGCCCGGGGCCTGGAGGTGATCGTCCGCGAGGGCATCCGCGAGGTGTCCGCCGGCGACCTGGAGATGCTGCCCGGCGAGTCCGCCGAGGGCCGGGAGTACATGCGGGCGATCTTCGCCTGGGCGGCCGGCGACACCGCGTCGCGCATCCCCGGCGGGGAGAGCGGCGAGGAGGCCCTGGCCCGGTACGACGCCGTGATCGCCGAGGCCGCCGCGAGCGGCGCCGGCACGGTCGCCCTGGTCAGCCACGGCGCCGCGATCCGCATGTGGACCGCCGCCCGCGCCCACAACGTCGACGTTCCCTTCGCCGCCGCCCGCCCCCTGGGCAACACCGGCGTGATCGCCCTGGAGGGCTCCCCGTGCGACGGCTGGAAGGCCCTGTCCTGGGAGGGCAGCACGGTGGCACCGACGGGAGAGGCCGGGCCGACGGGGGAGCCGGTGGATACGGCGGGGTAGGTGGCCGGCAGACGGGGCGGCTGGGCGGCGCAGGCCTGCGCGGGGCGGACCGGTGGCTGGGTCCTGCGGAGGATCCCGTGCGGGGACGAGCCGGGTGCATTCGATACCCGGTTGCCCGTGGCCGAGGGAAGACCGGAGAATGCCTCCCCATGGGACATCTGGAAGCCGCGCACCTCGAGTACCACCTCCCCGACGGGAGGACCCTGCTCGGGGACGTGTCCTTCCGGGTCGGCGAGGGCGCCGTCGTCGCCCTGGTCGGCCCGAACGGCGCCGGCAAGACGACCCTGCTCCGGCTGGTCTCCGGCGAGCTCAAGCCGCACGCCGGCACCGTCACCGTCAGCGGCGGCCTCGGCGTGATGCGCCAGTTCGTGGGCTCCGTACGGGACGACACGACCGTACGGGACCTGCTCGTGTCCGTGGCCCCGCCCCGCATCCGCGAGGCGGCCAGGGCGGTCGACGAGGCCGAGCACGCCATCATGACCGTCGACGACGAGGCCGCCCAGCTGGCCTACGCACAGGCCCTCGCCGACTGGGCCGAGGCACGCGGCTACGAGGCCGAGACCCTCTGGGACATGTGCACCACCGCGGCCCTCGGCATGCCCTACGAGCGCGCCCAGTGGCGCCAGGTGCGCACCCTCTCCGGCGGCGAGCAGAAACGCCTCGTGCTGGAGGCGCTGCTGCGCGGCACCGACGAGGTGCTGCTGCTGGACGAGCCGGACAACTACCTCGACGTGCCCGGCAAGCGGTGGCTGGAGGAGCAGCTCAGGGAGACCCGCAAGACCGTCCTGTTCGTCTCCCACGACCGTGAACTCCTCGCCCGCGCCGCCGAGAAGATCGTGTCCGTGGAGCCCGGCCCCGCCGGCACCGACGCCTGGGTGCACGGCGGCGGCTTCGCCACCTACCACGAGGCCCGCCGTGAACGCTTCGCCCGCTTCGAGGAGTTGCGCCGCCGCTGGGACGAGAAGCACGCGCAGCTGAAGAAGCTGGTCCTCAACCTCCGCCAGGCAGCCGCCGTCAGCCATGAGATGGCCTCCCGGTACGCGGCCGCCCAGACCCGCCTGCGCAAGTTCGAGGAGGCCGGGCCGCCCCCGGAGCCGCCGCGCGAGCAGGACATCACCATGCGCCTGAAGGGCGGCCGCACGGGCGTAAGGTCCGTCACCTGCAAGGGACTTGAGCTGACCGGCCTGATGCGGCCGTTCGACCTGGAGGTCTTCTACGGCGAACGGGTCGCCGTCCTCGGCTCCAACGGCTCCGGCAAGTCGCACTTCCTGCGCCTGCTCGCCGGCGAGGACGTGGCGCACACGGGGGAGTGGAAGCTCGGCGCGCGCGTCGTACCCGGGCACTTCGCGCAGACCCACGCGCACCCCGAACTCCACGGCCGCACCCTGCTCGACATCCTGTGGAAGGAGCACTCCCAGGACCGCGGTGCCGCCATGTCCCGGCTGCGCCGCTACGAGCTGACCCTGCAGGCCGAGCAGCCCTTCGACCGGCTCTCCGGCGGCCAGCAGGCCCGCTTCCAGATCCTGCTGCTGGAGCTGGCCGGTGCCACCGCGCTGCTCCTGGACGAGCCCACCGACAACCTCGACCTGGAGTCGGCCGAAGCCCTCCAGGAGGGCCTGGAGGCCTTCGACGGCACGGTGCTCGCGGTCACCCACGACCGCTGGTTCGCCCGCTCCTTCGACCGCTACCTGGTCTTCGGCGCCGACGGCCGCGTGCGCGAGACGCCGGAACCGGTCTGGGACGAGCGCCGCGTGGAGCGCGTCCGCTAGGGGCACGCGGCGGAGCCGCATGTCGATACGGCCTCACGCCCCTGGAGGAGCTGTCCCTTCACTTCCAGCGCAGCAGCGCGCCCATGCCGCCCGGAGCGACCTCCTCACCCGTGTCCTTCAGCACCGGAGTCAGTGACACCACCGGTGCGTCGGTCACCACGGCCGCCCGTACCAGCGCGTCGTCGGCGCGGGCCGGCCACGCCTGCCGCTCGCCGAGGGTCCTCAGCTCGTCGCGGCGGGCCGCCAGCTGGTCCGGGTCCTCGCCGATCCACACCTCGCGCTGCGTGTCGGGCGCGTCCGGGCGGATCAGCAGCTCGGCCAGCCGGTGTTCGCGCGCCGCCTCGATCAGCTGCGGCACCCCCTCGACGGCCGCCGCCCGCCGCTCCTCGTCCGGCGTCCGCGCCTCCCGGAAGCGATTCACCTCCGACAGGATCCGCTGCCGTACGTGCTCGGCGCGTATCTCCTCCACTTCCTGCGGCCGCAAGTTGCTGTCCTTGCCGCGCGACGTCTCCACCGCGCGGTCCTTCAGCGCCTTCGGCAACTGCTCGTGCACCGACCTGCGCTCGCGGTCGTCCCCGCACAGGATCAGCAGGTCGGCACCGGTCTCCTCCTGGCAGGCGGCCAGCGCTTGGGCGACCTCACGCGCATTGTGCTCCCAGGTGTCCTCCACCTTCAGCTGGAAGTGCCGCTCGGACCAGTCGGCGGCCTTCGACCGGTGCATCGGCCACTGCCGGCCCGTCACCTGCCCGGCCTCCTCGTGCAGCAGCGCGCTGCGCAGTTCGATGCGGGCTCCGGTCCGGTCGATGTAGGCCACCAGCGACAGCGGGTCCTCACCGGCGAGGTCCAGCAGCGGTGTCACTCGGGGCAGCGCGCCCCAGTACGCCTCGCCGTCCTGCGGCCCCCGTGTCAGCGGCACCTCCAGGACCACCTCGCCGTCCCGGGCGAACACGGCCCGGCCATAGGGCTCCGGCGCGTGCCGCAGACCCTCCAGGGCGTCGTGCACCGCCCGGCGGGTGGGCTCGTCCGCTCCCTGCCGGGCCAGCTCCCGGGTGACCGCTTCCGCGGTCAGATGACGGCGTTGCTGCTGGTCCTCCGTGTGGATCGAGGTGTCGACGTATGCGGAGGCCCAGAACCCCGGATGTTCGTACAGTGGATTCAGGAACGCGAGCTCCATGGATTCCTCCGGAAACTCCTCGGGGGCAGTGCCTGCCGGGCGGGTACCCGGGCCGGGACCCACGGACACGGATACGACGAGCGGGGCACCACATGACCGGAGTCGAGCCCAGCCGACTGGACGACCAGCAGCTCATGAAGGAGCTGGAGACGATCCACCGCACGCGCCACGACACCCTGCTGTACGGCTCGAACGACGCGCTGCGGACCCACAACGAGCGCATGGCACAGCTGGAGGGCGAGTATCTGCGCCGCAACCCGCGCCGCCTGGTCAGCGCGGGCCGCACCCGCGAGGGGGCCCGGGAACGGCGGTGCGGCGAGGCGGCGACTCCGGAGGCGTCCGGCACCTGAGCGGCCGGACCGGCCCAGGGGCCGGCACACGAACAGGGCCGGCCCGCGCGGGGCCGGCCCTCACGGTCGGGCCTTCGCCCTCGGGCGGCGGCTCAGCCGGCCTCGCCGGCGAACACGTGCAGGAACGCGTCGCAGAACGCCTTCAGATCGTCCGGCTTGCGGCTGGTCACCAGCTGGTTGGAGCCGTGGTCGCAGATCTTCACCCGCTCGTCCACCCAGGTGCCGCCCGCGTTGCGGATGTCCGTACGCAGACTCGGCCAGGACGTCAGCACCCGGCCCCGTACGACGTCCGCCTCCACCAGCGTCCACGGTGCGTGGCAGATCGCGGCGACCGGACGGCCCTGGTCGAAGAAGTCCTTCACGAACGCCACGGCCTTGTCGTCCATCCGCAGAAAGTCCGGGTTGGCCACCCCGCCGGGCAGTACGAGACCGCCGAACGACCCCGCCGACGACTCGCCCACCACCTCGTCCACGTCGAAGGTGTCCGCCTTGTCGAGATGGTCGAACGCCTGGACCCTCCCCGGTTTGGTGGACACCAGCACCGGTTCGTGCCCGGCCTCGGAGGCCGCCTTCCACGGCTCGGTCAGCTCGACCTGCTCCACACCCTGGGGCGCCGCGAGAAACGCGATGCGCATGACGTGTCACTCTCCTTCCGTCCCTCGGGCCGTCACGTCGGCGTCGACGCCACGGCCGGCACCCGCGGCGATGCCGGCCGCCCGGCAACGGCTCATGCGCCGCCCGTCAGCGCCTCGGCGAGCTGCTGCACGTTCTCGTAGCGCGCCGAGTGGGGCAGGCCGGCCACCCCGTCGACCAGTGCGGTCGGCGCGTTGTGCCGGCGCAGCATCCCGGCCAGGTCACGGGCGGTCGCCGGGAACGAACCCCGGTTCAGGGCGCGGGCCAACTCCGACCGCACCCGCTCCAGCGACGCCGGCGAACCCAGGCCGCCCACAGGCCCGCTCCACACCTCAGGGTCGTCGTCCGCGGCCGGTTCCGGATCGTGCCACTCCTCCACGCGCGTCGGATGCCCGGACCTCAGCAGGCCCTTCAGCTCGTGTTTCATCTCGTCGTCCCGGTGGACGTTCAGCCGGTCACTGCCTCGCTGCATGGCAACCTCCAGGGTGCTCGCCCTTGTCCCTGCCGGGCAGGAACTCCTGCACCTTCGCCTTGAAGCCCTGCTTGACCACCGACCCGCGGTCGGCATCCCCCTTCAGGATCGACGCCGCCGTCGCCTCCATCTGCTCCCAGGTCGCGTGCGGCGGGATCGGCGGTACCGCGGGATCGGTGAGGAACTCGATCACGCACGGCCCGTCGGCCTCCAGAGCCGCCCGCCAGCCCGCCTCCACGTCCTCCGGCTTCTCCACCCGGACGCCGGTCAGACCCAGCGAGCGGGCGAACGCCGCGTACTGCACGTCGGGGATCGCCTGCGACGGCAGGAACGACGGGGCGCCCTCCATGGCCCGCATCTCCCAGGTCACCTGGTTCAGGTCCTGGTTGTTCCACACGCCCACCACCAGCCGCGGATCCGACCAGCGGTCCCGGTACTTCGCCGCCGTGATCATCTCCGCCAGGCCGTTCATCTGCATCGCGCCATCGCCGACCAGCGCGAACACCGGCCGGTCCGGATGCGCGAACTTCGCGCCGATCGCGTACGGCACACCCGGCCCCATCGTCGCCAGCGTCCCGGACAGCGAACCGCGCATGCCCGGCCGCATCGTGATGTGCCGCGCGTACCAGTTGGCGACCGAACCGGAGTCGGAGGTGAGGATCGCGTTCTCCGGCAGCAGCGGATCCAGCGCCCGGGCCACGTACTCGGGATTGATCGGATCGGCCGACAGACCGGCCCGCCGCTCCATCGTCTCGTGCCAGCGCCGTACGTTCGCGCACACCGTGTCGTACCACTCGCGCCCGCCCCGGTCGCTGTTCAGCAGCGGGATCAGCCGGCGCAGCGTCGCCTGCGCGTCACCGACGAGGTTCACCTCGTACGGGTAGCGCATTCCGATCATGTGCGGGTCGATCTCGATCTGCACGCCGCGCGCCCTGCCGAAGTCCGGCATGAACTGCGTGTAGGGGAACGACGAACCGATCGTCAGCAGGGTGTCGCAGTCCCGCATCATCTCGTACGACGGCCGGCTGCCCAGCAGCCCGATCGGCCCGGTGACGTACGGCAGTTCGTCGCTGAGGACGTCCTTGCCGAGCAGCGCCTTGGCCACGCCCGCGCCGAGCAGCTCGGCGATCTCCTGCACCTCCGGGACCGCACCGGCCGCGCCCTGGCCCACCAGGATCGCCACCTTGCGCCCCGCGTTCAGCACGTCCGCCGCCCGGCGCAGCGCCTCGTCCGTCGGGGTCATGGTGTACTCGCTCATGCCCATGCTGGAGGGCACCATCTTGAACTCGTGCGTCGGCGGGGCGTAGTCCAGTTCCTGCACGTCACCGGGGATGATCAGGGCGGTCGGGCAGCGCCGGGCGCAGGCGGTGCGGATCGCCCGGTCCAGCACGTTCGGCAACTGCTCGGGCACGGTCACCGTCTCCACGAAGTCCGAGGCGACGTCCTTGTACAGCGTGTGCAGATCGACTTCCTGCTGGTAGGAGCCGCCCATCGCGGTCCGGTCGGTCTGGCCGACGATCGCCAGCACGGGCACGTGGTCGAGCTTGGCGTCGTACAGACCGTTGAGCAGATGGATGGCGCCGGGTCCCGACGTCGCCGCGCACACTCCGATACGACCGCTGAACTTGGCGTATCCGACCGCCTCGAACGCGGACATCTCCTCGTGCCGGGACTGGATGAACCGCGGCCGGTCCTCGGCCCGGCCCCATGCGGCCAGCAGTCCGTTGATGCCGTCGCCCGGATAGCCGAAGACCTGTTCCACGCCCCAGGCGCGCAGGCGCTCGAGGATCTGGTCGGCGACCTTGGTGCTCATGGATGACCTCCCCGGTGCGGGTGAGTGCGAAGCGGACGATCCGGTCAGCGCATACCGAGTCACCTGCCCAGGGGACGGAAAACCTCTCCGGGCACGGACACGGGACGCTCGGGCCCGTCGGCGCGGGCGCGGAGCCGGAAACCGCGGCGGCCGCCGTTTGTCACCCGGCCGGGCGTGCCCGTCCCGCGAATGGGGTCCGGCCGCGCGCGCCGCGCCGCCGGGCGGGCTGTCATGGCAGCGAGGGCACGCCCGTGCCCCGTACCCGAGACGCCGTGGGGCAGCGCCCCCGCGCCGCCGTACCGGTGCCCGACGTGACCGCGTCCCGCCAGTACGCACCGGCGTCCGGCGTACCACCACCGCCGACCGATCCGCCGTGTCAGGAGCCCGTCCCATGCGCCGCACCGCCCGTGCCCTGTCCGTCGCCTTCGTCGCCGGGGCCGTGCTAGCCCTGGCCGGGCCCGCCGCCTCCGCCGCCGACGCGGTCCCCGGCACCCCGTTCCCGACCCTCACCACCGCTCCGATGGGCGTCGGCTCCACCGCTCCGGTGGGCGTCGGCTCCACCGTCCCGGTGGGCGTCGGCCCCGACGCTCCGGTGGGCGTCGGCTCCACCGTCCCGATGGGCGTCGGCTCCACCGCTCCGGTGGGCGTCGGCTCCACCGTCCCGATGGGCGTCGGCTCCGACGCCCCGTGCCGGGCCGGCGAGCCCTGCCAGGACGCCACCGCCTGCCACAGCCCGGAGTCCTGCCCGAGCCCGAGCGGTGCGGGCTCGGGGTGTAAGCCGGGGGAGGCGTGCGCGGGTGGTGCGGGCTCGGGGTGTAAGCCGGGAGAGGCGTGCGCGGGTGGTGCGGCGTGCAAGCCGGGGGAGGCTTGTGCGGCTGGTGCGAGCTGTAAGCCGGGGGAGGCGTGCTCGGGTGGTACGGGTTCGGGGTGCAAGCCGGGGGAGGTCTGCTCGGACGACGGCCACCGGTGCGCGCAGGGCCACGACGAACCCTGCCTCCCCGGTCACGTCTGCGGCGACTCCGACGGGCGGCAGGGCCCCGGTGCCGACGACTGCGGCCCGCCCACCGTGCAGCACGGAGTCGAGGCGGGCACGGGAGGCAGCTTCACCGACTCGGTCCCGGCCCTCGCCGCCGGCGCCGCCCTCATCGCCGCGGCCTGCGGCGGAGCCGGCTACCGGCTGTACGGTCGTTGGCGCGTCGCGGGAGGCCGGTCCACGGACGAGTGACCGGGGCGACGCCCGTCACCCCCATGGAGTGCCGCCCGGCGGGTACACACCCTCCCGTGGACGCCGGCAGGCGGCCCCCACCCATCGCAAGCGACAAGGCAGGCCACGGACGCACCCACCCCACGACCCACCACCCACGCCCCAACCAGCAGCCCACGACGACCCAGTCCGCCCGTCCCGGCCGCCCGGCCCGGACCGGCGGCACACGGCACCAGGACCGCGCGGAGGCGGACATGCGGCGGACGGACCCCGAGGGCCACGGCCCGGTCCGCTACGGCCCGCCCCTGCCCGGCGACGGCCTCCCCGTGCTGCCCGAACTCATGGCCGTGCTCGCCGCGGCGGCGAGCCGCGCCGACGCCCAGCCCGTCGGCGGCGCCCCCGTCCTCCTGGAAGCGGCCTGCGGCTACTGGACCCGGCGCGGACTGCCCACCGTCCCCGACCAGGTGGCCGCCGGCCCCGGCGCCCCGGCCCTGCTGCTCGCCCTCACCGTCGCGCTCGCCGGAGACGGCGCCGACGTGCTCGTACCGCGCCCCTGCGCCGCCTGGTGGGCGCCGTACGCCCGGGTGCTCGGCCGGCCCGCCTACCACGTGCCCACCCCCGCCGAGAGCGGCGGCGTCCCCGACCCCTACGCGCTGCTGGAGACCGTCCGCCGGGTCCGCGCCGAGGGCGGTGACCCGCGGCTGCTCGTGCTGTCCGTCGCCGACGACCCGACCGCCACCGTCGCCCCGCCCGAACTGCTGCACGAGACCGTCGAGGCCGCCACCGCCGAAGGGCTGCACCTGGTCAGCGACGAGACCTGGCGCGACACCCTGCACGACCCCCACGACACCGTGCTGCTCAGCCCCGCCGAGATGCGGCCCGACCGGGTCACCGTCGTCACCGACCTCGCCGGATCGCTGCTGCCGGCCGGCTGGCCCGCGGCCGTCGCCCGCTTCCCGGCCACCGGACCCGGCGGGCAGCTCCACGCGCGCGTGCTCGACATCCTCACCGGGCTCGGCGCCCACATCGCCGCACCCGTCGCCGCCGCGGCCGGCTACGCCCTCGACGAACCCCCGCCCGTCACCGAGCGCCGCGAGGCCGCCGTACGGCTGCACGCGCGCGTGGCCGCCGCCGCGCACGCCGCCGTCGTCGCGGCCGGCGCGCTCGCCCGCCCCCCGCAGGCCGGCCGCCACCTGTACGCCGACCTCGGCCCGCTGCGCGAACCCCTCGCCGAACAAGGCGTCGGCGACGCACAGGAGTTGGAGGACCTCCTGACCGCCCGGCTCGGCATGCCCGCGCCCGGCGGTCACCGCTTCGGCGACGACCTCGGGGCGCTGCGCGTACGACTCGCCACCGGCCCCCTGCTGGGCGGCGACGACGAGGAACGCGCGGAATGCCTCACCGCGCCCGCGCCGTTGGAACTGCCGCATGTGCAACGCGCGTTGATCTCCTTGACGTCGGTCCTCGACGATCTCCGCGACGACGCTCAGCGATGGGAGTCCCCTCGATGACGCAGCAGACGCACGATCCCGAGACGAACGAGCCCGGATCGGCCACGACGGCCACGACGGCCACGACGGCCACGACGACCACGGCTGCGAGGGCAACGGCGACCGCACGGACCCCACCGACGCGCCCCACCGGCACCCCGGCCCCCCTGGCACCCCCGTTCCCCCCGCTGGCCGAGCCCCGCCCCCTCGGCGAACACCGTGTGTGGCCACGCACCTTCCACGACCGGCTCACCGCCCCCCTGCCCGGCCTCAAGGCCCTCGCCCGCTTCGCCCGCGAAGGCGCCGTGCGCCCCGGCGCCGCAGGCCTCGCGGACATCCCCCGGCTCCCCTGCGCTCCCGCCCCGCTGCCCCGCGTCGACACCCGCACCCTCGCCGTCACCTGGGCCGGACACGCCAGCTGGGTCCTGCGGATCGGCGGGCTGACCGTGCTCACCGACCCCGTCTGGTCCCGCCGCATCCTCGGCACCCCGGCCCGTATCACCCCCGTCGGCGTCCCCTGGGACGCCCTGCCCCGCGTCGACGCCGTCGTCATCAGCCACAACCACTACGACCACCTGGACGCCCCGACCCTGCGCCGGCTCCCGCGGGACACCCCGGTGTTCGTGCCGGCCGGCCTCGGCCGCTGGTTCCGCCGCCGCCGCTTCACCCGCGTCACCGAGCTGGACTGGTGGGAGGGCGCCGAACTGTCCGGTGTCCGCTTCGACTTCGTCCCCGCCCACCACTGGTCCAAGCGCACCCTCACCGACACCTGCCACAGCCTCTGGGGCGGGTGGGTGCTCACCGACGCCGACGGACAGCGTCTCTACTTCGCCGGCGACACCGGTTACGGCCACTGGTTCTCCCGCATCGGCCGCCGCTATCCCGGCATCGACCTCGCCCTCATGCCCATCGGCGCCTACGACCCCCGCTGGTGGCTCAGCGACGTCCACTGCGACCCCGAGGAAGCGGTCCAGGCCACCCTCGACGCCGGCGCCCGCCGCATGGCCCCCATGCACTGGGGCACCTTCATCCTCTCGGCAGAGCCCGTCCTGGAACCGCTCCGGAGGATACGGGCGGCGTGGGAGAAGGCGGGGCTGGACCGGGAAGACCTGTGGGACCTGCCGGTGGGGGCGTCGAGGGTGCTGGACTGAAGCGCCCGCGGACGCACCCGCGGTCCCCGCACAACCGCTCTGAGACGGCGCTACCGAACCCGCCGCACCACACCCGGCAGCGCGCTGATCAAGACGGTCAGCGCGACCGCGACCGCAACCCCCTCCCACGGCTCCCTGAACAACGAACCCCCCAGAACACCGATGACCTGATACGTGGCCGCCCACGCCAGACACGCCGGAAAGTTCCCCCGCACGAACCGCCGCAACGGCCAGTCGGCCATCAGGCAGGCCGACATCACCGGTATCCGCCCGGCAGGGACGAGCCGGGACAACACCAGTACGGCAATCCCATGCCCGGCCAACTTCTCCCTCGCCGACGCCAGCCGCGCCTCCGGCGCCCGCGACCGTATCGCCTCCAGCCACCGTGACCCGTTGCGCGACCGCATCCCGCGCCGCCCCAGCCAGTACAGCGCCGCATCCCCCAGGAACGCCGCCAGCGACGCCGTCACGAACACCAGCGCCAGCGAGAACGGCGCCGTCTGATGGAACGCCACCACCGCGGCCGAACTCACCAGCGCCCCGGTCGGCACCACCGGCACCAGCGCCCCGATCAGAACCAGCAGGAACAGTGACGGATACCCGATCGCCTGCTGCGTCGACTCCGGTGGCACCGTCGACGTGGTGGAGGCGGCGGCCAGCACCGCCATGGAGGCCGGCCACCTCACCGAGCGACCTCCAGCCGCACACTCTCGCCGTGCCCCAGCCTGTGCACCGCCACCCCCGGCGCCGTGACCGCCGCCAGCCGCACGAACTCGTCGCCCGGCGCATGGAACTCGTGCGGGCGCACCGCGTCCATCCCGATCGGCCAGTACGTCCCGTAGTGCACCGGCACCGCCGCCCGCGGCGCCAGCCGCGCCAGCGCCCGCGCCGCCCGTCCCGCGTCCAGATGCCCCTCACCGAGATACGGCCCCCAGCCGCCCACCGGCAGCAGCGCCACGTCCACCGGCCCGACCCGCTCGGCCATCGCGTCGAACAGCCCGGTGTCCCCGGCGAAGTACGTCCGCGCCTCTCCCTCCACGACATAGCCGAGCGCGGGCGAGCGGTGCGGGCCCACCGGCAGCCGCCGTCCGTCGTGCAGCGCCGGAACCACCCGTACCAGCAGCTCGTCGATCCGCACCACGTCTCCGGGCACCACTTCCACGACCCGCAGCCGGCGCAGCCGGCGCAGACCAGGCACCGCGTGTGGTGCGCCCCGGGGCACGAGCAGGCGCGTGCCCGGGGCGAGGTCCGCCAGCGAGGGCAGATGCAGATGGTCGGCGTGCAGATGCGAGACCAGCACCACGTCCGCGCGCCGGGCCTCCGCCGGCGGCACGGCACCCCGGCGCCGCCGCAGATGCGCGAGCCGGCGGGCGAACAGAGGATCGGTGAGCACCCGTGTGTTCGCGTCCTGGACGGTGCAGGTGGCGTGGCCCCACCAGGTGATCTCCACCGGCACCCTCTTCGCCTCCTTCACGCGACTCCCCGAAGCCTACGGGCAGGAGTAGGGTCGGCGGCGAAACCCGGAGGTGAGGGGGACGCCATGGGACAGCTGCGGGGTACCTCCGAGACGCCCGCGCCCGCGCTGGTGCGGGTCATCGCGATCGCCAGCCTGACCCCGCTGGAGGAACTGGAAGCGGACCCCTTCCTCGTCGACTCCCGTAGCCAGCACGCCATGTGCGCCCGCTGGGCCGCCGAACGCGGGTACGTGATCGCCCGGGAACTGCTCGTCGGCGGGCTGCGCTTCGACCACGGCGCACTGTGGGACGGCGTCCGGCCGGGAGTGGACGTGTTCGTCGCGCCCAGCCTGCGTGTGCTCCGGCGCGCTCTCTCCTCGGTCGAGGCGTTCACCGCCGAGTGCGCGCGCCGGGGCGTGCGCGTGGAGACCGTCGGGCGGGCCGAGCCGTCGTACGACGCGCAGATGAAAGCCCGCGTGCACCGCCGGCTGTCCATGCCGACGGCCGGCTACGACGGCCGCTAGGGTCCGCCGGGTTCAGCGCCCTCCCCTTCAGCCGCCGACGAGGGCGACGAGCTTGATGAAGACCAGGTCGGGATCAGCCGTGAGATCCACGACCTCGTCGAGATCCTCGACCTGGCGGTCGCCGGCCAGCACGAAGAACCCGTTGGCCAGGAAGGCGCGCTCGGCGATCTCGGCCTGGCGCTCCCAGTCGATACGGCGGGGCTCGCGCAGGCGGTAGCCGTTGAGCTCGATCTCGGCGTCGGTGGGGCGCACGAGGCCGGTGAACCGGTTGCCGGGACGGGCGTTGTACCGGGCGACCTCCTCCTGGACCCGGAGTCCGATCAGCTCCCGTACGGTCATCCGGTCCGGCAGCCCGGCCACCTCCCACTCGCTGAGCGCCCTGCCCGCCGCGGTCTCGTCCCGGAACGTCACTGTGGCCATCGGGCACCTCGCTCGATCTGCGTGAGAATGGTCCGGTCGGTGATCTTCGTGTCGGCGGCGAGCAGGAACGCCTTGCTGAGGATCAGGGAGAGCCGGTCGTCCTCGAACGGCAGGAACACCGTGCCGTCCTTCGGAGGCCGGGCCGGGACGATGCACAGGTAGCTGTCGTCCGGTTCCATCAGGATGTTGGACGAGCCCAGATGGATTCTGTAGGTGCGCAGATCGCCTCGGACGCTCAGGAAGCGGCCGTCGAGCGTGCACCGGTCGGCGATCTTCAGGCGGGGCAGGATTCGTTCCAGGGCGTCCCGGCGCGCCTCGGCGCTCTCCGTCAGGGCGCCGAAGGAGGCCCGCTCCCAGTAGGTGCGCCCCGGGCCGCCGTCGGTCCAGTCGGGGTCGGCGGCGATCGAGGTCACGCCGACGAAGAGATCCACGTCCCGCATCGCCTCGCTGAAGACCAGCGGGGGCACGTCGGCGAGCGGGGCCTCACGCCAGGCGCCCGCCACCAGGCGGTCGAAGCACACCCGGTCGGTGGAGGCCAGTTCGTCGTCGCCCGCCCAGTCGGCCCAGCTGTGGAAGAAGCGAACCCGCCACTGTCCGCCCGCGAGGGTGCGCTCGGCCTCGTCGCCGTCCCCGCCGTCCCACGGGCCGAGCAGGTCGCTCTTCCAGCCCCGGGCCCGGAACAGGGCGAACATCCTGCGGTAGCGGACCAGGTGGGCGGCGAAGCGGTTGGAGTAGACGCGGGTCTGCTCCTCGGCCGGCGTCAGGAGGTAGATCTCGCGGAACGCCTGCTTGAAGGGCTGCCGTATGCGCCGCTCGGTGAGCAGGTCCCGCCAGGCCCGTACGGCGGGCGGGTCGGAGCGCAGCGGGTGCCACAGCCGTACGGAGGCGTCCTCGGGCGCGTCGGGAAGGCGCTCCTGCGTCTCGGGCAGCACGGCCTGCCACTCGCCCGGGGCGACCTCGATCTCCCAGATCAGCCGGCGCACCAGGGTCCCGGCGAACGGGTGCCCTGCCAGTCCGGTGCGCCACCAGCCGTAGGGATGAACGGCGTCGACGGTGAAGCCACCCTCCAACGCGCGTACGAGAGTGACGAGTTGGGCGTTCACCCGCTTCACCAGGTCGCGCAGTTCCCTGACCAGGGGGGCGTGGTCGCGGCGGACCGGCGCCGGGAGGCTGCGCAGCGGGCGGCCGTCCTTCTCCCAGGTCAGCGTGGCGGATTCGGCGACCGTGATGACGGCCTGGTAGTCGCCGGCCGTGCGGCGCAGGACGCCGACCGGGGCTGAACCGCCGACGGATGCGGTCTCGAAGCCCAGTCCCGGCAGCCGGAGCGCCACATCGGTGCGTTCCGCCAGGGCCGTGTCGACCTTCTTGAGCATCTTGTCGAGCTGCTTGGGCACCCCGGCGTGCCGGACGGTCCGGCGCACCGTGCGGATCGCGGTCACCAGCTCGGGCGTCGGGAAGTCCTGCGCGGCGCGGACCACCTCGTACAGCAGGGCCTGCGAGGGAAGCGTCCTCGCCGCCGTCGGGGCGAGGGAGATGCCGGGCAGCAGCCGCTCGAACAGCTCCGGCAGCCAGGGCTCGTCGCGCAGCAGCGCCACGCGCAGGGCCTGGCCCAGCGTGGTGATCTCCCGGTCCGTGAACGCCTTGTCCGCCCGGTAGGGGATCTCGCCGCGCCGGATGGCGTCGGTGCGGTCGGCCGCCGCCTCCAGCGCGCGGCGCGTGAACGCCACGTAGGCGGGGTTGTCCGCCGATCTGCGCCACGCGTGCGCGACCGGCGACACGAACCTGTGGTCCCGGTCGATCCCGGACAGCAGCGTCTGTTCGGCCGGGGGAAGCCCGGCGACGACGGCGATCTCGTCCGCGACGATGGGGCCCACGTCACGCGAGAGGCGCTCCACGGCCGTGCGCAGGGTGTCGTCGCCGCCGTGCCCCGCGATCGCGAGGAGCGCGTACGGCTGCCGCGCGGTGTCCTTCTCCAGCCAGAACGCGACCAGGGCGCGGGCCTGTTCGGAGATGTCGGGCAGTGGCTCGGTGCAGTGCTCCAGCGCGTCCAGGGCCTGGTTCAGGTTCGCCCATCCGCGCTCCTCGTACTGCTCGACGAGTACCTCGAACATGCGCCGGCACGCGTCCGGCGTGTAGCGCGGACGCCGTTCCCGGGCCGCGTCCTCGACCGCGAAGCGGACCGACGCCACTCCCCGCGGGGCCGTGGCGGCCACCCGGTGGGCGGCCACCAGCAGGCTGCCGAGCTCCTCGTCGGAGACCCGCGACAGATCCGGGCTCGTGTCCCCGTCCTCCAGGGGGAACTCCGGGTCGGTCAGCGCGCACATCAGCCGTGCCGCGAGCTCCATCAGGCACCCCTCCTGACCTGCTCGTGCCCCATGGCCCGCCGGAACCCGGGCCGCTGACACCCCGGCAGGCCGACGGGCCGGCGGACAGGGGCTAGGGCGGCGGATCGCGCGTCGTCGGGCGGGGCGTTCCGGCGGGATGCGGTCATCGAGGCTTCGTAGAGCATGCCGGGATGATGACAGGGGGGTCTGACAACGCGATCAGCCCGGCACCGGGCGGTCGGCGGCCCGCAACCCGTCGGAAAACCCTGGCATCGGGCCCGTGTGACAAGGTGGAGCGAGGCCCCGGCGTCGAACGGGCCGGGACGTGAGGTGTGCGGGGCGTGCGAGGCGTGCGGTGGCGGCGGATCGCCAGTCAGATCGGTCGGAGCACCGCCGTATGGGCGGTCTCCACCCTCACCATGCTGGTCCTCGCCGCACTCCTGCCCGACTTCCGGCTCCAGTCCGCCGACGGCGACAGCGCGACCCGCATAGCCGTCACCGCCGCCTGCGGCGCGGGCGCCTTCGGCGTGCTGTCGGCCGTGGTGTGGCCGCTCCTGGTCCGGCTCCTGCTGCTCGTACCCGCCCTCGTGCTGGGCCTGTTGGTCTTCTTCCTCAACGGCTCCCTGCTGCTGCTCGCCCTGCGCATCAACCCCTCCGGCCGCGGCGAGGCCGCCCCCGAGACCGCCGTCATCGTGGCCGCGGTGATGTCCGCCGTGGCCTCCGCCACCGGCGCCGCCCTCGCCGTACGCGACGACGAGACCTACCGGCGCCGTCTGCACCGACTCGCCGCCCGCCGCCGCAGATCCGACCCGCCCTGCCCCACCACCCCCGGACTGCTCCTCGTCCAGCTTGACGGCGTCGGCCACGACGTCCTCGAGGACGCGGTCCGCAAGGGGGTGATGCCCACGGTCGCGGGCTGGCTGGGGTTGGGCGGCCTGCGGCCGACCGGCGACGACGTCCCCCGGCCCACCCACCGCCTCACCCCCTGGCGCACCGACTGGTCCAGCCAGACCGGTGCCAGCCAGCTCGGCATACTCCACGGCAGCACCTTCGACGTGCCCGCCTTCCGGTGGTACGAGAAGGACCGCGGGGAGGTGATGGTGTGCAACCGCCCCACGAGCGCCGCCGAGTTGCAGCGCCGCGCCATACGGCACACCCGTGACGGCGGACTGCTCACCGTGGACGGCGCCAGCCGCGGCAACCTCTTCAGCGGCGGCGCCGGCGAACAGGCCCTCGTGCTGTCCATCGCGGCCCGCCGCCGGGGCCGGGAGAACCGTTCCCGCGCAGGCTACTTCGCGTACTTCTCCGATCCCGCGGGCGCCGTCCGCACCGCCCTGTCCTTCGTCGCCGAGGTGGTCCGCGAGATCGGCCAGTCCACCCGCGCCTGGATCCGCAGGCAGCGCCCCCGGGTGAGCCGCGGCGGGCTCTACCCGCTCGTCCGTGCCTTCGCCACCGTCGTCGAACGGGACGTCGTCGTCGCCGCGGTGATGGGCGACATGCTCGCCGGGCGCACCGCCGTCTACGCCGATCTCGTCGCCTACGACGAGGTCGCCCACCACTCCGGACCGCGCAGCCGGGACGCCGAGAAGGTGCTGCAGCGCCTCGACCGCGCCCTCGCCCTCCTGCAGCGGGTCGCCGAGCACGCGCCCCGCCCGTACCGCATCGTCGTCCTCTCCGACCACGGGCAGAGCCCGGGTGAGACCTTTCGCTCCCGCTACGGACTCACCCTCGGCGACCTGGTGCGGGCCGGGTGCGGGCTGCCCGTGCCGCGCCGGGCCGAGGGCACGCACAGTGGTGCCGAGGCCCGTGCCGCCGTCCGGGCCGCGCTGCGCCGGCCCGTGGAGGAGAAGGAGGGGCAGCGGCGCCCCGTCCGCGGCTCCGAGCCGATCGTGCTGGCCTCCGGCAACCTCGGCCTGGTCTCCTTCCCGGACGTGCCCCACCGCATGACCAAGGAGGAGATCGACGCCCGTCACCCCGCCCTGCTGACCACCCTCGCCAACCACCCCGGCATCGGCTTCCTGCTGGTGCGCAGCACGGAACACGACGGCGTGGTGCTCGGTGCCCACGGCGCCGAGATCCCGCTGGCCGAGCTCGACGACCAGCCCGGCCCGCTGGCCCGGTTCGGCCCCGGCGCCGCCGACGCGGTGCGCCGTACCCACTCCTTCCCGCACACCGCCGACATCATGGTGAACTCCGCCCTCGACCCCGCCGACGGCGAGGTCCTCGCCTTCGAGGAGCAGATCGGCTCCCACGGCGGCCTCGGCGGCGCCCAGTCCCACCCGTTCCTGCTCTCGCCGCTGGAGTTGTCCGCACCGGTCGACGGCGGGGAGGAACTGACCGGCGCCGAGCGGGTGCACCAGGTGCTGCGCCGCTGGCTGGGCGAGCTCGACGGCCCCCAGGTCCCGCTCACCGACGGCACCGGTACCGACAGCACCGGAACCGATGACACCGGCGTCGACGGCACCCAGGACGAGCGGGCCGCCTGAAAATCGGCTGCGCCGGGCCGGCCGGACACCGACACTGTTCGCGTCGTACATGACTCGAACTCCCCTGAGGAAGCTCCGCCTTGCAGGCTGCCGTCACCGTCACTCCCGCCCGTGTCCCCGAACTCCTCCTCGGTCTCGCCACCGTCCGGCCCGTGTTCCTCTGGGGCGCCCCCGGCATCGGAAAGTCGTCCCTGGTGCGGGAGTTCGCCGACTCACTGGGCCTCGAGTGTGTGAGCCTGCTCGGTACGCAGCTCGCCCCCGAGGACCTGATCGGCGTGCCGCAGATCCGCGACGGGCGGTCGGTGTTCTGCCCGCCGGAGACGATCGCCCGGGACGAGCCGTACTGCCTGTTCCTGGACGAGCTCAACGCGGCCACCCCGGATGTGCAGAAGGCGTTCTACTCGCTGATCCTCGACCGCCGCATCGGAAACTATGAGCTGCCCGCGGGGTCCATCGTCATCGGTGCCGGGAACCGGGCGACGGACAACGCGCTCGCCCGGCCGCTGGCCTCCGCCCTGGTCAACCGGCTCGCCCACGTCCATCTGGAGGTCTCCGCCACGGACTGGCTGGCCTGGGCCGCCGCCCACGGCATCCACCCGTGGATCCTGGACCACCTCACCGACCGGCCGGACCACCTGTGGTCCAAGCCGCCGAAAACCGAGGAACCGTTTTCCACGCCCCGCTCCTGGCACATGCTCTCCGACGCCCTGCACTCCTTCGGCCCCGACCTGGACGAGCCGACCCTGACCGTCCTCGCGCACGGCACGCTCACGCCCGCGCACGCGACCGCGTTCTGCGGTTACGTGAAGGTCGTGCGCAGCCGGTTCGGCATCGAGGCGATCCTCAAGGGCGACGCCCGCTGGCCGCACCGCGTGCAGGACCGCGACCTGCTGTACTACCTCGCCGAGTCGTTCCGCGGCCGGCTCGTCAAGGAACTGCCCGCCGGCAAGGAGCACATGTCGGCGAACGGCCGGCAGATCGCCTACCGCGCCAAGTCGCTGCTGGTGCAGCTCGCCGAGATCTCCGTGGAGGTCGCCCAGACCGTCATCGCCGCGGACTCCGACGGCAACCCGGTGCTGCCCTCGTGGTTCCTGGTCGAGGCCGCCCGCGACATGCCCCGCCTGGTGGAGGCCCGGCGGTGAGCCGCACCGGGCAGAGGAACGGCCCGAAGAAGACCGGCCCGAAGAAGACCGGACCGGAGAAGAAGCGCGACCTCGCCGGCGAGGCGTTCGCCGAGGGCATGCGGCTGCTGCGCGCCAACCCCGCCCTCGCCGCCGTCGACTTCGGCACCTGCCGCAGCGAGACCTGCACCCGTGCCCCGCGCGACGGGCTGCTCGTCGTCGACTCCGACGCCACCGTGCACGCCCGCCCCGACCGGCTCGCCGAGCCGGGCGCCTGGGCCTGGGCGCTCGCCCACGCCGCCCTCCACCTCGGCTTCGGGCACCTCCCGGCCGCCAAGGGCCCGCGCGAGCAGCCCGACCGCTACGACCTCGCCGCCCGCTGTGTCGTGGTGAACCGTTTTCTACTCGGTTTCCCCATCGGCACCACCCCCGAGGACCTCCCGGCGAGCTACCCCGACGGGGACGAGGAGCGGCTCGCCGCGCGCTGGCGGGCCCACGGCCTGCCGCCCGCCTACGAGCGCTGCGGCACCGCCGGCGACGCACCCGACCAGGTGCTCACCGAATGGCACGCCTGGCAGCGCCCCGTCCCGGACCGGCAGCTGGCCTTCGCCACCGCGCTGACCCGGACCGTGTCCGCCGCGATGGACATGGCCGGCGGCCGCCGGGACTCACTCGACGGTGAGCGGGTCCCACAGCGCCCCTGGGAGCGCGCCCTGAGCTGGTTCGTCTCCTCCTACCCGCTGCTCGGCGGCATCGCCGCCGGCATCGAACTGGTCGCCGACGCCGAACTCGCCCGCGCCCACGGCATCCAGATCGCCGCCGTGAACCCCGAGGCCGGCGAGATCTACATCAACCCGCTGCGCACCTTCGACGCCGAGGAGTGGCGGTTCGTCCTCGCCCACGAGATGCTGCACGCCGCCCTCCGCCACGGCGACCGCTGCGGCCCCCGCGACCCCTTCCTCTTCAATGTCGCCTGCGACTACGTCATCAACGGCTGGCTGGTCGAGATGCGGGTCGGCACCATGCCGGAGGGCCTGCTGCACGACCCGCGGCTGGCCGGCCTGTCCGCCGAGGAGGTCTACGACCGCATCGCCGGCGACCTGCGCCGCATCCGCCGCCTGGCCACCCTGCGCGGCAAGGGCACCGGCGACATCCTCGGCGCCCCGCTGGGGCAGCCCGGCGAGTACGTGGATCTGGACGAGTTCTACCGGCGCGGCCTCAGCCGCGGTCTCGATCTGCACCAGGCCCAGGAGCGCGGCTTCCTGCCCGGCGGCCTGGTCGAGGAGATCCGCGCGCTCAGCCATCCACCGCTGCCCTGGGACGCACAACTCGCCCGCTGGTTCGACGAGTTCGTGCCCCGCCCGGAGCCCGTACGGTCCTTCGCCCGCCCCGCCCGCCGACAGGCGTCCACCCCCGGCATCCCGCGCGCGGGCCGCTGGTTCCCGCCCGAGGAGGTCGCGCGCTGCACCTTCGGGGTGGTCCTCGACACCTCCGGCTCGATGAGCCGCACCCTGCTCGGCAAGGCGCTCGGCGCGATCGCCTCCTACGCCGAGGCCCGGGACGTACCGGCCGCCCGCGTGGTGTTCTGCGACGCGGCCCCGCACGACGCCGGCTATCTCCCGGCCACCGAGATCGCGGGCCGGGTACGGGTGCACGGGCGCGGCGGCACGGTCCTGCAGCCCGGCATCGACCTGCTGCACCGGGCCGAGGACTTCCCGCCCGCCGCACCGGTGCTGGTCATCACCGACGGCTGGTGCGACGTGCTGCGGGTGCGCCGTGAGCACGCCTATCTGATCCCGCAGGGAAGTCACCTCCCGTTCACGCCGCGTGGGCCGGTCTTCAGAGTGAGATGAGCCCGGATGTGATCGGATAGGAGCACGGAAAACCCCCGTAACGGGATCTCACGTCACGGGACCCGACGCGAAAGGAATCATCGTGGCCACCACGCGCACCGCGCACACCGTCTGGGAAGGCAACCTGCTCGAGGGCAACGGCGTCGTCACCTTCGACTCCTCCGGCATCGGCGAGCAGCCGGTCACGTGGGCCTCGCGCTCCCAGGACGCGAACGGGAAGACCAGCCCCGAGGAGCTGATCGCCGGCGCTCACTCCAGCTGCTTCTCCATGGCCCTCTCGCACGCCCTGGCCGGTGCCGGCACCCCGCCCACCCGGCTGCAGACCAAGGCCGACGTGACCTTCCAGCCCGGTGAGGGCATCACCGGCATCCACCTCACCGTGCGCGGCGAGGTGCCCGGCCTGGACGCGGAGGGCTTCGCCTCGGCCGCCGAGGAGGCCAAGAAGAACTGCCCGGTCAGCCAGGCCCTGGCCGGTACGACGATCACCCTGACGGCCGAGCTGGCCTGACGCCCGTACGGTCCCGGATGCCGCGTCCCGCTCCAGGGGCGCGGCATCGCCGTGTGCGGGTACCCGGCCATTGACAGCGTCGCGGGCACGTCCTGTGCTGGGAGTGCGGCAGGCGCCCGGGCGGAAGGGGACGGACCATGGCACGTGCGGTCGGGATCGATCTCGGGACGACGAACTCGGTGGTGGCCGTCCTGGAGGGCGGCGAGCCCACCGTCGTCACCAACGCGGAGGGTGCGCGCACCACGCCGTCCGTGGTGGCGTTCGCGAAGAACGGGGAGGTGCTGGTCGGCGAGGTCGCCAAGCGGCAGGCCGTGACCAACGTGGAGCGCACCGCCCGCTCGGTGAAACGGCACATGGGAGACGCTTCCTGGCGTTTTCCGGAGCAGGGCTCCATCGACGGCAGCCGTCTGCGGGCGCAGGAGCTGTCCGCGCGGGTGCTGCAGAAACTGAAGCGGGACGCGGAGGCCTACCTCGGCGAGGACGTCACGGACGCGGTGATCACCGTACCGGCGTACTTCGACGACGCCCAGCGGCAGGCCACCAAGGAGGCCGGCGAGATCGCGGGCCTGAAGGTGCTCAGGATCATCAACGAGCCGACGGCCGCCGCCCTCGCCTACGGCCTGGACAGGGGCGACGAACAGACGGTCCTGGTCTTCGACCTCGGCGGCGGCACCTTCGACGTGTCCCTGCTGGAGATCGGCGACGGCGTCATCGAGGTGAAGGCCACCAACGGCGACACCCACCTCGGCGGCGACGACTGGGACCAGCGGATCGTCGAGTACCTGGTGAAGCGGTTCAAGGGGAGTTACGGCATCGATCTCGGCGCCGACAAGATGGCGGTCCAGCGGCTGCGCGAGGCCGCCGAGAAGGCCAAGATCGAGCTGTCGTCGTCCTCGGAGACCTCGATCAACCTGCCCTACATCACCGCCTCCGCCGAGGGCCCGCTGCACCTGGAGGAGAAGCTGACCCGGGCCCAGCTCCAGGAGCTGACCGCCGATCTGCTGGACCGCTGCAAGAAGCCGTTCCACCAGGCCGTGCAGGACGCCGGGATCCAGCTGTCCGCGATCGACCACGTCATCCTGGTCGGCGGCTCCACCCGCATGCCCGCCGTCACCGACCTGGTGCGCGACCTCACCGGCAAGGATCCGCACAAGGGCGTCAACCCCGACGAGGTGGTCGCCGTCGGCGCCGCCCTGCAGGCCGGCGTGCTGCGCGGCGACGTCAAGGACGTCCTGCTGCTCGACGTCACCCCGCTGTCCCTGGGCATCGAGACCAAGGGCGGCATCATGACCAAGCTGATCGAACGCAACACCACGATCCCGACGCGCCGTTCGGAGATCTTCACCACCGCCACCGACAACCAGCCCTCGGTCGGCATCCAGGTCTACCAGGGCGAACGCGAGATCGCCGCGTACAACAAGAAGCTCGGCGTCTTCGACCTCACCGGCCTGCCGCCCGCCCCGCGCGGCGTGCCGCAGATCGAGGTGGCCTTCGACATCGACGCCAACGGGATCATGCACGTCTCCGCGAAGGACCTGGCGACGGGACGCGAGCAGAAGATGACCGTCACCGGTGGTTCGGCGCTTCCCAAGGACGACATCGACCGCATGATGCGGGAGGCCGAACAGTACGCCGAGGAGGACCGCAAGCGCCGCGAGGCCGCCGAGACCCGCAACCAGGCCGAGCAACTCGTCTACCAGACCGAGAAGTTCATCCGCGACAACCACGACCGCGTCCCCGCCGACACGCGCGGCGAGGTCGAGACGGCCGCGGCGGAACTGAAGACCCTGCTGGAACAGAACGCCGACACCACCGCCCTGCGCACCGGCGTGGAGAAACTCGCCACCGTCAGCCAGAAGATGGGGCAGGCCATGTACGCGTCCGCCTCCGCCGGCGGGACCACGCAGGAGAACGAGACCCCGGCCGACACGGAGGGCGTGGTCGACGCGGAGATCGTGGACGACGAACACGACGGCAAGGGCGGAGCCGCCTGACGCCTGCCTGCCCGGCCGGGGGCGTACGGCGGCACACACACCAGTGGAGGCGGGGCGGTCAGCGCTTGACCGCCACCCCCGCGTACACCGGCACGACGCCCTCCGCCTGGGCCGCCACGTCCACCGGGTCCGGGCGCCAGCCGTACACCGGGATGACGCCGGGACCGAGCAGTTCCAGGCCGTCGAAGAAGCGGTGGAACTCGGGCAGCGTGCGGGGGTGGAACGGCGTGCCGCTCCTGCGGAACAGCTCGGCCGCCCTGGCCACGCCCTCGGGGCTGAGGTCCTGGGTGACCTGGGAAAGGATCAGGAAACTGCCGGGGGCGAGCGCGTCGACGTACCGCTCGACCAGCCCGAACACGTCGTCCTCCTGCTCACCCAGGTAGTGGGTGAGCGCGACCAGGGACAGGGCGACCGGGCGGCCGAAGTCGAGGGACTCGCCCGCGAGCTCCAGGATGGTCTCGGGATCGCGGACATCGGCGTGGACGTAGTCGGTGCTGCCCTCGGCGGCACTGCGCAGCAGGGCCTCGGCGTGCCGGAGCACGATCGGGTCGTTGTCCGCGTACACCACCCTGGACTCCGGGGCCACGCCCTGGGCGACCTGGTGCAGGTTGGGCTCGGTCGGGATACCGGTCCCGATGTCGAGGAACTGCCGTACCCCGGACTCGGCCGCCGTACGGACGGCCCGGTGCATGAACCGCCGGTTGGCCCGCGCCCCGCGCACCACCGTGCCGTCCACGGCGAGGATCCTCCGCGCCAGTTCCTCGTCCACCGGGTAGTTGTCCTTGCCGCCCAGCCACCAGTCGTACACCCGGGCGGGGTGCGGACGGCTGGTGTCGATCGGCGTGGGCGTGGCATCGCGTGCGGTCATACGGCTGTTTCCCCCAGAGGAATCGGTCGGACGTGGCGTCACAAGGTCGTGCGGAACTCCCGCAGCAGGGCCTGAGTGCGCTGTGCCGACGCGGCGCGGGCCGTCATGTGGTCCAGCACCTCCAGATGCGCGGACACCTCGCGGCGGGAGTCCAGGTACAGGGCGCCGGTCAGGTACTCGGTGAACACCATGTCCGGCAGCTCCGGTTCGGCGAAGCGGAACAGCGTGAACGGCGCGTACGTCCCCGGATGCGGGCCCGCCGCGAACTCGGCGAGCTGGAGGGTGACCCGGTCCCGCTCGGCGTACTCCAGCAGCTTCTCCAGCTGCTCGCGCATCACCTCGCCGCGCATGCTCACCGGGCGTCGCAGCACCGTCTCGTCCATGATCACCCAGAGGTGGGGCGGGTCGTCCCGCTCCAGCAGCCGCTGCCGCTCCATGCGCAGCGACACATGCCGCTCCACGGACTGCGGCGAGGTCTGCCCGATCGTCCCGGCCTCCAGCACCGCCCGGGCGTAGTCCTCCGTCTGCAGCAGACCGGGTATGAAGTGCGGCTCGTAGGAGCGGATGATCCGGGCGGCGCCCTCCAGGCTGACGTACAGGCTGAACCAGTCCGGGAGCACGTCGTGGAACCGCTGCCACCAGCCCGGCTGGTTCGCCTCCTCGGCCAGCCGCACGAACGCGGCAGCCTCCTCCTCGGGCACCCCGTAGGTGTCCAGCAGCACCTGCACGTACGGGATCTTCAGCGCGACCTCGGCCATCTCCATCCGCCGTACGGTCGCCGACGCCACCCTGAGGACCTTGGCGGCCTCCTCCCGACCGAGGCCCGACGCCTCGCGCAGTTCCTGCAACCGTTTACCGAGCACCACCTGGCCCACGGTGGGCGCAGCCCGCCGCTCACTCACGCCACGCCCTCCCCTACGCGCCGAAGTACGCGGGCAGTCTGCCATGTGATCCCCTCTCGCACACCGGTCCGAGGCGACGAGTACCGCAGGGGAGGGGTCAACCGGCCAGCCCGTGCAGGTACTTGGCCGTCGCCGGGTCCGCGGGCAGGAACGTCTCGATGGCGAGTTCGGCGACCGTGACGTCCATCGGCGTGTTGAACGTGGAGATCGACGACACGAACGACAGGACCCGGCCGTCGTGCTCGATGAGCATCGGCAGCGCGAAGTACGGGACGGGCTCGGCGGGTTCGTCACCCGGCGCGTCCTCGGGCACCGGGTACGCGGCCACCTCCTCGTACAGGGCGCGCAGTCGGTCCGAGCGCTGCAGGGCGATCTGCCGCTCCATCTGCGCCAGCAGATGCCCGCGCCACTCGCGCAGATTGCGGATGCGCGGTGCGAGACCCTCCGGATGCAGGGTCAGCCGCATCGCGTTCGGCGACGACATCAGCGTCTCCGGCACCCCGTCCAGCAGCATCATGATGCCCCGGTTCGCGGTGACCACCGTGTACCCGGCGTCGACCACCAGCGCCGGATAGGGCTCGTAGCCCTGGATGAGACGCTCCATGCCGTCGCGCAACGCGTCCAGCGCCGGGTCGCCGAGCGGGGTCTCCGGGTAGTGCGGGGCGTAACCGGCCGCCAGCAGCAGCGCGTTGCGCTCGCGCACCGGCACGTCGAGATGCTCGGCGAGCCGCAGCACCATCTCCTCGCTCGGCCGGGACCGGCCGGTCTCGATGAAGCTGATGTGCCGGGCCGAGGAGTCGGCGCGCAGCGCCAGCTCCAGCTGGGAGACCCGGCGCCGCTCCCGCCAGGCGCGCAGCAGCGGGCCGACACCCTTGTCGGACGGGGTGGCGGAGAAAGTGGCCTTACCGGTCGTGACAATGGTCATGGATACGACCGTAGTCGAGGAGTGCATGTATGAACGGGCCGTGGGACAGGGACGGTGCGGCGCAGTACCGCGCCAGGGTGCGCGGCTGCCTGCTGGGCGGGGCGATCGGCGACGCGCTGGGCTATCCCGTCGAGTTCGACGCCATCGACCGGATCCGCGCCGCCCACGGTCCCTACGGGGTGACCGACCTGGTTCCCGGGCCGCACGGCGAGGTGGGCCTGATCAGTGACGACACGCAGATGACGCTCTTCACGGCCGAGGCCCTTGTGGAGGCCTACTGCTTCGAAAGGAAGGGGGAACGCCACGACCGCAGAAGAATGGGGGACATCTCCGACCGTTGGCCCGAGATGATGCTCCAGGCGTATGAACGCTGGCTGCACACCCAGTCCCAGCCCGGACCGGAAACCGGGCCGTTGCCGGCCGGCCCTGCGCACGGCCTGGTCACCGAGCCGTGGCTGTACGCCCGCCGCGCCCCCGGCAACGCCTGCCTGTCCGGCGTCGCCCAGCGGTACACCCCCGGCCGGTGGCTGCCTCTCGAGGGCCGGCCGGGCGAGGCCAATCCCGGCTCCAAGGGCTGCGGCGCGGTGATGCGCTCGGCCCCCTTCGGCCTCATCGCCCAGTACGACCACGAGGCCTTCCAGATGGCGGCCCGCGCCGCCCAGATCACCCACGGCCACCCCACCGGCTACTACGCGGCCGGCACGCTGGCCGCGATCGTCGCCAATCTCGTCGCCGGGGACTCCATGAAGGGCGCGGTCCTGCGTGCGATGCGGTTGCTGGCCGGCTACCCGGGCCACGAGGAGACGACCGAGGCCCTGGAGCGCGCCGTCACCGAGGCCGGGGACCACCAGGTGGCGCCGCCGGAGCGTGTCGAGAGGCTCGGCGCGGGCTGGGTGGCCGAGGAGGCGCTGGCCATCGCCGTCTTCTGCGCGCTGTATCCGGGCCGCGTCGAGACCAAGCTGCTGATGGCGGTCAACCACTCCGGCGACAGCGACTCCACCGGCGCCATCTGCGGAAACCTCCTCGGCGCGCAGTACGGCGACCATGCCCTGCCGCACGAGTGGGTCCAGCGGGTGGAGGGCCGGGCCAGGATCGCCGTGCTCGCCGACGACCTCGGCGCGGTGCGGGTCCGCGGATGGCTCTTCGGGCCGGCGTGATCGAACCGAGCCGGGCTGGTACGGCTGTGGCAGGCTGGGAGTCCGTGCCGCATCATCGGGAAGGACCGAGGCCATGGCCGTCGAACCGCTGTCGCAGAAGGAGATCGAGGACCGGCTCGCCGAGCTGCCCGGCTGGTCGGTCGACGACGCCGGCCGGCTCACCCGCTCCTACCGCCTCGGCTCGCATGTCGCGGCGGCGGCGCTCGTCATGCACATCGCCGCCGTCCAGGACGAACTGGACCACCACTCAGACCTCACCCTCGGCTACAACACCGTCTCCCTCAGCGTCCAGACACACAGCGCGGGCGGCGCGCTCACCGCGAACGACTTCGCGCTCGCCCGCAGGGTGGAGGACATCGCCCCAGGTCACCACGCACACTGAGGGGCGTGCTCGACTACGAGAAGGAAGCCGACGCCTATGACGCGTCCCGGGGCGGCGAGGCCCGCGCCGCGGCGGCCACGCGGGCGGTGCTCGGCCTGATCCCCGAGGGGCCGGGCCGCCTGCTCGACGTGGCCTGCGGCACCGGCATCGTCACCCGCCGGCTGGCCGCCGGCCGTCCCGCGCTGCGGGTGACCGGCGCCGACCTCACCGCCGCCATGGTGCGCAGGGCGGGCGCGCGGCTGCCGGGCGCGATCGTACGGGCCGACAGCCGCCGGCTGCCGTTTCGCACCGGCACCTTCCACGCCCTCACCAGCATCTGGCTGCTGCACCTGCTGCAGGACGCCGAGGACGTCCGCCGGATCGTCGCCGAGTGCGCCCGGGTGCTGCGGCCCGGCGGGGTCTACGTCACCACCGTCGACAAGGCCGCGGCGCACGACGTCGGCAGCGACATCGACGCCGTCCTCGCCCCCCGTCCGCGCCGCCCCGCACAGGACGCCGCCGCCACCGTCACCGCGTACGCCGTCCACCACGGGCTCCGGCCGGCCGGCGCCACCGCGTTCCCCGGCGTCGGCCAGGGCCGCAGCCCCCGCGCCACCATCGCCGACCTGCGCCGCGGCTGGTTCACCCTGCTGCCACCGGGCGAGCCGCGCACCGAGGAGTTCGCCGCGAGCCTGTCCCGTCTCCCGGACCAGGACCGCCCCCGCCCGGACCCGGTGTTCGCGGTGCGCGCGTTCCGGAAGACGGAGGCGGGCTGACGGCGAAATCTTCGCCGTGGGAGGTGCGGTTACGGTCGGCCCACTCCACAAGCTCCGCGTACGAGCCCATGGCCAGGGCGATGTCCGCCTGGGCCCAGAACCGGTGATAGGTGAAGCTGGGCGCGGCGCCGCCCTTGAGGTAGGCCTCGATCTTCAACCAGGCCGGGTCGTTCTTGTAGAAGGACCGGATCGAGGTGAACGTGGCCGAGGAGTTGACCGGGTCGCCGTTCGGCATCGTGCCGCTCCAGCCGCTCGGCACGTACACGCTGTCCCGGGAGTTGTTCCACATGCCGTCCAGCAGCGCCTTCGCGGTGGACTTCGCAGTCGCGTCGCCGGATTTGGCGCCGTAGTCGGCGACGGTGACGTGAAGTCCGCTGTTGCTGCCCGGACTTGAGGGGTTCCAGGTGTCGGGCGACCCACTTGTCGAGGACCGCCTTGGCCGTGGCGTTTGAACTGCGCACCGGTGGGGACGGCCGCGGCCGCGGCGATCGTGCCGTTGTGCAAGGCGTTCTTCACGGTGACGGTCCTGCCGGACTGGGACCAGGTGCCGTTCCAGCCGTTCGACGGCGTCTGGTTGCCCGTGTAGGCGTGAGCGAGCGTCGTTGGTCCTGTAGTCGACGCTGCACTGCACGGACGCCGCGTGCGCGGTCGTGGCGCCGGTGGCGAGCATCGACAGGGGCAGGGCGAACGCGGCCGCCACGGCGGTTCAAAGCCGCCGCCCGGCTCTGCTCTTACGTCCGGGATCCATGTGCTGGTTCCTCCTTGCGGGCTTGTCGCTCGGGAGAGCGTCCTCGGGAGAAGTCAAGGCTTGAACCAGTGGGAGCGCTCCCATAGTGGAGACGACCCCGTGAGCGGTCAAGGTGCGCGAAGAGTCGAAATGATTCGACGCGGACGGTTGAGGAAAAGTCAGCAACTCCCCTGTGCAGCAACGCCACTTGGCGCTACCTTCCTTCGCACCAGTGGGAGCGGTTCCAGTCAGTCGACGCGCCCGTCACGGCGCGCCCATCTGCAAGGAGTCGCTCATGCGACACCCCCCGCGTTCAGTACTTTTAGCCACCGCCGGTGCGGCCGCGCTCGTGGGGAGCACGGTCGTCCCCGTGGTGTCGGCCCGGGGAGCCACGCCCGCGTGCACGGTGGAGTACTCCGTCACCAACCAGTGGGCCGGCGGCTTCCAGGGGACGGTGAGATTCACCAACAACCAGGCCTCGCTGAGCAGTTGGCGGATCGGCTTCGACTTCGCCGACGGCCAGAAGGTCACCCAGGGCTGGAACGCCGAGTGGTCCCAGTCCGGCACCACCGTGACCGCCGGGAACGAGAGCTACAACGGTTCCCTCGGCACCGGCGCGAGCGTCACCGCCGGCTTCCTCGCCTCCTGGTCGGGGTCCAACACCGCCCCCACGGTGTTCAAGCTCAACGGCACCACCTGCAACGCGGACCCCGAGCCGACCCCGCCGCCGACCACACCGCCCCCGTCCTCCGGTGGCACCGCCCCCGCCCTGCACGTCTCCGGGAACAGGCTCGTGGACGCCGACGGCAAGGGCCACCGCCTCCTCGGCGTCAACCGCTCCGGCGGCGAGTTCATGTGCGTCCAGGGCCACGGCATCTGGGACGGCCCGGTCGACGACGCGGCCATCCAGGCGATCGCCGACTGGAAGGCCGACGCCGTGCGCATCCCGCTCAACGAGGAGTGCTGGCTGGGCCTCTCCAACGTCAAACCCGAGTACGGAGGCGCCCGTTACATAGCCGCCGTCAAGGACCTGGTGGCCCGCGTCGAGGCCCACGGCCTGACCCCGATCCTCGACCTGCACTGGTCCTACGGCCGGTACACCGGCAACTCGGCCGGCTGCTCCGACGTCCACGCCACCTGCCAGAAGCCGATGCCCGACATGCAGTACAGCCCGTCGTTCTGGGCGTCGGTGGCCGGCACCTTCAAGGACGACCCGGCCCCGGTGTTCGACCTGTTCAACGAGCCCTATCCGGACCGGGCCACCGCGGGCACGACGGACGCCTGGAAGTGCTGGCGGGACGGCGGGACCTGCCCCGGGATCCCGTACGAGGTCGCAGGCATGCAGGATCTTGTGGACAGCATCCGGGGTGCCGGGGCCAAGAACGTCATCATGGCCGGCGGTCTGGCCTACTCCAACGACCTCGGCCAGTGGCTGACGTACAGGCCCACCGACCCGGCCGGCAATGTGACCGCCGCCTACCACGGCTACAACTTCAACACCTGCTCGAACGAGAGCTGCTGGAACTCCACCCTCGCCCCGGTCGCCGCCCAGGTGCCGCTGATCGCCGGCGAGATCGGTGAGAACACCTGCTCGCACGCGTTCGTCGATCAGGTCATGAAGTGGTTCGACGACCGGAACCTGTCCTATCTGGGCTGGACCTGGAACACCTGGGACTGCTCCTCGGGCCCGTCCCTGATCTCCGCCTACGACGGCACACCCACCACGTACGGCATCGGGCTGCGCGACCACCTGCGCGCCCTGAACCCGTAGACACCACGGACGACAGAAGGAACCCCACTCATGAGTCCTACCAGAACCTCGCTGTTCGCCGCCCTGGCGCTGCTCACCGGGACGTCCGGGACGGCACTGCTGGCGGCACCGGCCGGCGCCGCCACCGAGGCCGTCCCCTGCACCGTGGCCTACACCGTGCAGAACCAGTGGGACACCGGCTTCACCGCCGCCGTCACGGTCACCAACAACGGTGCGGCGAAGTCCAGTTGGTCCCTGAAGTGGACCTACGCCGGCAACCAGAAGGTCACCAGCGGCTGGAACGCGCAGATCAGCCAGAGCGGTGCCGATGTCACCGCCGCCAACGCGAGCTACAACGGCTCGCTGGCGAACGGCGGTTCGGTCGGCTTCGGCTTCAACGCCTCCTACAGCGGCACCAACGCCGTGCCCGGCACGTTCACCCTCGACGGCGTCACCTGCAACGTCGACGACGGTGGCGGCTCCGGCGGCGGAACGGGCGGCGGAGGAACCGGCGGTGGCGGAACGGGTGGTGGCGGAACGGGTGGCGGCGGCACCGGCAGCCGGGTCGACAATCCCTACGCCGGGGCCAAGGTCTATGTGAACCCCGAGTGGTCGGCCAAGGCCGCCGCCGAGCCGGGCGGCAGCCGCGTCTCGAACCAGCCCACCGCCGTGTGGCTCGACCGGATCGCCGCGATCAACGGCGTCAGTGGCGGCATGGGCCTGCGTGACCACCTCGACGCAGCCCTGAAGCAGAAGGGCTCCGGCGACCTGGTCGTCCAGCTGGTCATCTACGACCTTCCCGGACGCGACTGCGCCGCCCTCGCCTCCAACGGCGAACTCGGTCCCGACGACATCGACAGGTACAAGTCGCAGTACATCGACCCGATCGCCTCCATCCTCTCCGACCCGGCCTACGCGTCCCTGAGGATCGCCACCGTCATCGAGCCCGACTCGCTGCCCAACCTGGTCACGAACGCCGGCGGCACCAACACCAGCACCGACGCCTGCGTGACCATGAAGAACAACGGCAACTACGAGAAGGGGATCTCCTACGCCCTGGAGAAGCTCGGCGCCATCCCCAACGTCTACAACTACGTGGACGCCGGCCACCACGGCTGGCTCGGCTGGGACACCAACCTGGGCCCGACGGTGCAGGAGTTCCACAAGGTCGCGACGACGAACGGCGCGAGCGTGAACGACGTGGCCGGCTTCATCGTCAACACCGCCAACTACAGCGCCACCAAGGAGCCGTACTTCAAGGTCACCGACACGGTGAACGGCACGACCGTGCGCCAGTCGAAGTGGGTGGACTGGAACCAGTACGCGGACGAGCAGTCGTACGCCCTCGGTCTGCGGGACAAGCTCGTCGCGGCCGGGTTCGACTCCGGCATCGGCATGCTGGTCGACACCTCCCGCAACGGCTGGGGCGGCACCGCCCGGCCCACCGGCTCGGGCCCGCTGACCTCCGTGGACGACTACGTCAACGGCGGCCGCACCGACCGGCGCATCCACGTCGGGAACTGGTGCAACCAGAGCGGCGCCGGCCTCGGCGAACGGCCGACCGCGGCCCCGGCCGCCGGCATCGACGCCTATGTGTGGGCCAAGCCGCCGGGGGAGTCCGACGGGTCCAGCACCGCCATCGCCAATGACGAGGGCAAGGGCTTCGACCGGATGTGCGACCCGACGTACGGCGGCAACGCCCGCAACGGCAACAACCCCACCGGTGCGCTGCCGAACGCGCCGCTGGCCGGGCATTGGTTCTCCGCCCAGTTCCAGCAGCTGATGCAGAACGCGTATCCGCCGCTGCCCTGACCCGGTGACCTCCGCCGGGGCCCGGGCCCCACCGGCAAAGGCCCCGGCGGATCGCGCGCCCCACCGGCGGGTACACGCCGTCCACCCGCTGAAGCGATGAGGTCGGCCTTCGGTACTGACCCGCAGCTCCCGGGGCCTGACGGGCAAACGCCCAGGGGCCGGAGGTGTGGCCTCCGCCATAGCCTCGGTTGGTCTGCACCTGGTGGGCTGTCCGGATGCGCCAGACCACTCCTCTCGCCGCGGCAGCCGTCGCAGTGTTCGCCCTCGTCACCGCGTGCGGCGGCCGGCAGCCGGCCTCCCGGCAGCACGAAGAGCCGGCCGGCTCCGTTGATGCCCCGGCCTTTCCCGTCGACCGCTACCAACTGACCAAGGCGGACGACGAAACCATCGACAGGGCACGCTGGGCCCTGGCGCGTTCCTGCATGAGCGACCTGGGATTCCCCGCGCTTCGCACGCTGAGCCTCGACCCGCCCCCGGCGTGGCCGATGCCTCCGCAGCAGGCCGGCGTGCTGGTCGCCGTGATCTTCACGACCGACACCGACCGGTACGGCGTCAGCGACCCCAAGCAGGCGGCCGTCCACGGCTACCAGGGCGCGTACGCGGAGTGGAAAGCCGGCCGGAAGACCGTCGACCGGAAGTGGACCCTGCCGCAGTACGTCGCCCTGACCGGCGAGTTCGAGTACCTGCGCAACAACGACACCATCAACGGGCACACCGTCCCCAAGCACGGCTGTCTCGGCCAGGCAGACCGTATCCTGTACGGCTTCCGGCCCCAGGACCGCCGGAACCCGGTGCTGGACGTGGAGGGAGAAGGCATCACCGAGGGCGAGAAGACGAACGAGTGGAAGGCGGCGGACCGCGCCTGGTCGGCGTGCATGAAAGCGGGCGGCTACCACTACGCCAAGCCCTCCGATGCCCGCAACGACCCCAAGCGGAGGGAGAGGGAGTTCGAACAGAACCCCCACCGCAACCCCCATGTTCCCTCCGAGCTGGAGAAGGCGACCGCCGTCGCGGACGCCGTCTGCAAGCAGAGGACCCACTACATTCCCACGGTCCGCGCGATCGACATCCGCGTCCAGAAACACCTGATCCAGAAGAACCGGACCGCTCTCGAAGAGGCATACCGGCAGAGCAAGGCCGCTGTCGGCAAAGCCCAGGCGATCTTGATGAACCTGCCGTGAGACGAACGCCGTGCGGCGGCCGGGTGGATGTCTGCGTCCGTGTCGCGAGTTCCGCAGGCACCTTTTTTTGCGGCACCGGCAAGGAAAGTGGCATCTCCCCGTGCGCCGTCGCACTCTGGCCGCATCCGAGCGAGAGGCTGAGCGACATGGCACACGACCACCAGGCCCACCACGTGCACCCCACACAGCACGGCCACGGTCACGCCCAAGGTCACACCCACGGCGGCGACGTCGACTGGGGCGCGCTGGCGGCGCTGCTGGAGGCGGAGGCCGAGGTGTGCGCCCCGGTGTACGCGCGCGCCCTGGCCTGGCTGGGCCAGGAGGTGACCGAGCCGGGGCTGATCGTGGACGCGGGCAGCGGGCCCGGAGTGATCGCCTGCCTGATGGCGGAGACGTTCCCCGGCGCGCGGGTGGTCGCCGCCGACGCCTCCGCACCGCTTCTGGAGCGTGCCCAGGCCCGGGCCGCCCGTCAGGGCTTCGCCGACCGCTTCGACACCCTCGTCGGTGAACTGCCGGAATCCCTGGCGGAGTTGGACTATCCGGCGGACCTGCTGTGGGCCAGTCGCAGCCTGCACCACCTCGGCGACCAGAAGGCCGCGCTGGCCGCGTTCGCCGCCCGGCTCGCCCCCGGCGGCACCCTGGCCATCCTGGAGGGTGGCCTGCCCAGCCGCTATCTGCCCCGTGACATCGGCTTCGGCCGCCCCGGACTCCAGGCCCGCCTCGACGCGGCCCAGGAGGACCGCTTCGCACGGATGCGCGCCGAACTGCCCGGCGCGGTTCCCGAGACCGAGGACTGGCCCGCCCTGCTGACCGCGGCCGGACTGAAGCACACCGGCACCCGCAGCTTCCTCCTCGACATCCCCGCCCCCGTGCCGGACCGGGCCCGCGCCTTCGTCGTCGGGTGGCTGACCCGCACCCGGGACATCCACGCCGACGCCCTGGACGCCGAGGACCGCGCCACCCTCGACCGTCTCCTCGACCCGGCCGACCCCGCGAGCCTCCACCGGCGGCCCGACGTGTTCGTCCTGGCGGCCCACACGCTGCACCGAGCGGTACGGCCGGTGTGACCCGCCGCGGCTCGGCATGCCCGGGCGGGGCGGCCTGCCGAGCCGCGCGAGCCGGGCGGGCATGCGGCGCCGGGGGTCGTGGTCGTGGGCGGCACGTCATCCCGCCCCCGGAGTGCCGGTCCCGCCGCCTGGCACCGCCACCCCCCGTCGGTGCCGTACCGCCGTACCTGCGACGGCACTTGACTTCGAGGGCTCTCCAAGTGATGCACTGCGGACTCACCGACACACAGGGGGACCGCACATGAACGACTCTCCGGTCGCACTCGTCACCGGTGGCGCCACCGGCATCGGCGCCGCCGTCACCCGGCAGCTGCTGGCCGCGGGCCACCGCGTCACCGTCACCGGCCGTACGGAGGCCCGGCTGCGGGACTTCGCCGACGGGCTCGGCGATCCCGAGGAGCTGATGACGGTCGCCGGTGACGCGGCGGCATTCGACGACGTGCAGGATGCCGTCGACCGTACGCTCAAGGCATACGGCCGGCTGGACACGGTCGTCGCCAACGCCGGCTACGCCACCCACGACACCGTCGCCGACGGCGACCCGGCTGGCTGGACCGAGATGGTGCTCACCAACGTCCTCGGCCCCGCTCTGCTCATCCGTGCCACCGTCGAGGCGCTGAAGGAGACCCGCGGCCGGATCGTCCTCGTCGGCAGCGTCGCCGGTTTCGTGAACACCCCGGGCAACCTCTACGGCGCCACCAAGTGGGCGGTCACCGGGCTCGCCGAGAACACCCGGCGCCAGGTCACGGAGTTCGGGATCGGTGTGACGCTGGTCGCCCCCGGCCGGGTGGAGACCCCGTTCTGGGACGGCCTCGGCAGCCTTCCCCCGGGACACCTGCTGACCGCCGACCAGATCGCCGACTCGGTGGTCTGGGCGATCCGGCAGCCGGCCGGAGTCGACGTCAACACCGTGGTCGTACGCCCGCTGGGCCAGCCCAACTGACGTACGGCGCTGGTCAGTTGTTCGCGATAAACTGCTTCGCCAGCTGGTCCCCGAGAGAGACCGCGGCGCTGTGGCTCTCGATGGGGGAGACCTTGGAGTTCTTGAACAGGATGTAGGTCACGCCCGAGTCGGCGCCGCCGGTCTTCGGGTCTGGATCGATGCCGAGCGCCTTGGCGGTGGCGTACGACGCCTCGCCGATGATCTTCGTGGGGCCGGTGTCGCCGACGACGGCGTACTCCACCTTGTTGTTGTAGATGACCGCGACCACGCCGCCGCCCTTGATGCCGGCGCTGGAGTAGTTCCAGATGCTGCTGGAGCTGGGGACGACGATGTACGGGAGCGATTCCGCCTTCAGCGGCTTGCCGTCGGACTGGTGGAAGGCGGTGTCGTTCTGGTACCAGGGGTCGCGGTTCTCGTTGCAGTTGGTGGTGCGCTGGCCGTCGCAGTCGATGTCCATATCGGCTTTCCAGAACACCGCGCCGTTCTTGCCGCACACGGGGACCGTGGCCGACGTCTCGTCGTCGGTCTTGTACTTGCCGTTCGATATCTGCGAACAGGACTTCACCTTGGCGAGCAGATCGGCCGCGCTGACCGAGCCCTCCTGAGCGGAGGCGGGAGCGGTCCGCGCCGCCGGGCCGGCGGACGCGTGCGCGGGCAGCACTCCGGCGGCGAGCAGGGCGGCTCCGGAGGCCGCGGCAAGGGTCAGGTTTCGAAGGCGCACTGTGGGGGGCCCTTCTGTTAGGAAAGTTTCCTTACCAGGTGCCGTACACCGTGGACCCCTGTGCATGTCCTCGTCAAGCCTCCGGTTGCGAGCTCCCGAAAGCTGTGCGTATTGCGGGGATTTGAGACCGTGGCAAAACTGAAGAGGACCACTTTTCCTGATATGTCTGCCGCGTCGGTCGGCAGGGTCACCGCTCCGGGAGGCGAGGCGCATGTTCGTACGCACGGTGTACGCGACCGGCGATCCGGCGCAGCTGGGCACGGCCGTGGGGGCCCTGAACACGCGGGGGCACGACCTGCTGGAGGAGCGGCCCGGCTATCGGGGCGCGGGTGTCTTCGTCGACCGTGAGCTCGGCAAACTGCTCACGGTCAGCTGGTGGGAGTCCGCCGACGCGCGCCGCAACAGTGACGAGGTGATGAGCGCCCGGCGGCCGGAGCTGCTGCAGCCCTTCGCGGGGACCGTCGCGGTCGAGAACTACGAGGCCGTCGTCTTCCACCGCGCGCACCGGCCCGTCACCGGCGGCGGGCTGCGGGTCACCCGGCTCGAGTTCGACCCGGCGGACGCGGACCTCGCCACCGACACCTTCCACGCCGGTGTGCTGCCCCGGCTGGAGGTCCTGCCCGGATTCGCCGGCGCGGCTCTCTTCCTGGACCGTGACCGCGGCCGCGGCATGGCGGGCACCCTCTTCGCCGACCGCGTGTCGCTCGCCGCGTCCCGGGCCGGACAGGCGGTCATCCGGCGCGAGAGCGCGGCCAAGGCGCATGTGAGCGTCGTCGCCCTGGAGGAGTTCGAGGTCGTCCACGCGGACGTGCGGGGCGACTGAACCCGCCGCCGCGCCGACGCGCGGTAGGCGGCGCGGCAGGGTGGGCGTGGCTGGGCCTGCGTGGGGTCGCAGTCCGGACCGGCGCGCGCGAGGCGCCGGGTGGCGCGGGCGCGTGATGTGATCCGAGCTGGGGTGCGCGCAGCGGTTTGGGCCGGGCTGCGCCGCTGGTCAGGCGCTTGGTGGGCCGCGTGGTGCGGGCGCGTGATCCGGTATGGGGCGCGCACGTCCGTGTGGTTCGAGGCGGCGCAGGTCAGGTGCTTGCGTGTAGTGGGTCAGGCGCGTGGCGCGCCGGGTGGCCGTCCCCGGAACGCACGCGGCCGCCCGCCCCGGCGCGCGTTCGGGACGCGCGGCCGGGTGGTGCGCGGTGGGTGTCGGTCCAGACTCATGGCGATGGGGCCGGGGCCCCACCCCCGAGACGGCGGGGTCAGCCCGGGCCGGAAGTGACGGGTGTCAGCCCATGTCGAAGATGGCCGGGTCGGGGCCCAGGCGCCGGTCCTCGTTGAGGGCGCGGATCGCCGCGAGGTCCTCGTCGTCGAGGCTGAAGTCGAAGACCTCGATGTTCTCCCTGATCCGGGACGGCGTCACGGACTTCGGGATCACGATGTTGCCGAGCTGGATGTGCCAGCGCAGCACGACCTGGGCCGGAGTGCGGCCGTGCTTCTGCGCGATGGCGACGATCGCCGGCACCTCCAGCAGGCCCTTGCCCTGGCCGAGCGGCGACCAGGCCTCGGTCGCGATGCCCTGCTCGGCGTGGAACTCGCGGGCGGCGGGCTGCTGCAGATGCGGGTGCAGCTCGATCTGGTTGACCGCGGGGATGACGGAGGTCTCGGAGATCAGCCGCTCGAGGTGCTCGGGAAGGAAGTTGGACACGCCGATGGCGCGGACCCGCTTGTCCGACAGCAGCTTCTCGAACGCCTTGTAGCTGTCGGTCGACGTGCCGCGGGCCGGCAGCGGCCAGTGGATCAGGTACAGGTCGACGTAGTCGAGACCCAGCTTCTCGAGCGACGCGTCGAACGCGCGCAGCGTGGAATCGTACCCCTGGTCGCTGTTCCAGAGCTTGGTGGTGACGAAGACGTCCTCGCGGGGCAGGCCGGAGGCGGCGATCGCCTTGCCGGTGCCCTCTTCGTTGCCGTAGATGGCCGCGGTGTCGATGCTGCGGTACCCGGCCTCCAGCGCCGTGGCGACGGCCCGCTCGGCCTCGTCGTCCGGCACCTGCCACACGCCGTAGCCCAGCTGGGGCATCTCGACGCCGTTGTTGAGGATGATCGGGGGGACCTTGCTGCTCACGAGCCTCTTGATCCTTCGGTTGTCGACAGGTGGTACTTCCTATCGTCAACGATCACACGCCGCGATGCATTCCTGACGCGCGACCCGCCTCTACTGACCGGTCAGTCAGTGCCCGAACGGAGATTGGCCGGAAACGCATCCGACGTTTTCGGTCCGGACCATTGACCGGAGCTCTCCAGTCCCGCAACTCTGTATCGCGCCACCGGACGTGTCGCTGAACCCGGTACATACATGTGAACGGCCCTGACCAGGCCGCGTCTTCCTTCCGGCCTCCGGCCTCCTTCTGAGACTCCCCTCAGGAAAGAGAGTACGCACATGAACGAGAGCCCTTCCCTGTCTGCCTCGACACACCACTCCGGCCCCCAGACATCGGATGAAAAGCTCTGGAAAAGCCCTGGTTACCACGTCGTGGAGACCGCGCTGGAGGTGACCGCGTACGCGCTCGCCGACCGCCGTCCGCCCGAGCCGCTCCCGGCCGCATGACCGCGGCACCACCGGAACTCGACGGCCGCGCCGCCTGGCCGGCCGACGGGTTCACCGAACGGCTGCGCGCGGTCACCGCGACGCGCTACCACGACCGGCACCCCTTCAACCAGCGGATGCACCGCGGCGAACTGACCCCCGCCGAACTGCGCCGCTGGATCGCCGCCCGCTTCCACTACCAGCGGCACATCCCCGTCAAGGACGCGCTGATCCTCGCGAAGCTCGACCGGCCCGAGGAGCGCCGCGCCTGGCTGCGCCGCATCCACGACCAGGACGGTACCGACGCCGCGGGGGGCGGTATCGAGCGCTGGTTACGGCTCGGCGAGGCGGCCGGCCTGGCTCGCGAGGAGCTGTGGGACACCTCCCGGGTGCCGCCCGGGGTGCGGTTCGCGGTGGAGGGGTACGTCACCTTCTGCCGGCGGCGCCCGGTGCTGGACGCCGTCGCGGCCTCCCTGACCGAGTTGTCCGCCCCGGACCTGATGCGCACCCGCATCGCCGCCTTCGAACGCCACTACCCGTGGATCGACCCGGCGGGCCTCGCCTACTTCCGCACCCGTGTCACCCAGGGCGCCCGGGACGCCGAGCAGGCCCTCGCCCTGGTCCTCGCCCGGGCCCGCACCCGCGAGGAGCAGCAACGGGCCGTCACAGCACTTGAGTTCAAGTGCGAGGTGCTGTGGGCCCTGCTGGACGCGGTGGACCGGAGCGACCCATGACAGCGGCGTCGTCGGCCCCGCCGGCCACGTCGTGGCGCCCCGTCCTCGCCCGCGGTGTGGTGCTGCGGCACGACCCGGTGCGGGACACCGACCTGTTGCTGCTGCCGGAGCGGGTGGTGGTGCTCGACGGAAGTGCGGGCGGTGTGCTCCGGCTGTGCGACGGCCTGCGGAACGTGTCCGCCGTCGTCGCGGAGCTGGCCCTACGGCACCCCGCCGCGCCCGTCGCCACCGAAGTCCCCGCGTTTCTGGACCGGTT
Source organism: Streptomyces sp. NPDC001093 (assembly GCF_040298985.1). Taxonomy (NCBI): domain Bacteria; kingdom Bacillati; phylum Actinomycetota; class Actinomycetes; order Kitasatosporales; family Streptomycetaceae; genus Streptomyces; species Streptomyces sp. NPDC001093. The sequence continues at coordinate 77,927 of NZ_JBEPBF010000022.1, forward strand.
ACGGAAGGAGGGCTGGCTCAGATGACCGCACCTCCCGCTCCTTGCGGCCCTCCCTGGGCCCTGCTCGCCGAGCTCACCCACGCCTGCCCGCTGCGCTGCGGCTACTGCTCCAACCCGCTCGAACTGGTCGGCCGGTCAGTCGAGTTGACCACTGTGCAGTGGTCGGAGGTCTTCCGGCAGGCGGGTGCGCTCGGTGTCGTCCACACCCATCTGTCCGGCGGCGAGCCGCTGCTGCGGCGCGACCTGCCCGACCTGGTCGCCGCCGCCGACGGTGCGGGCCTGTACACCCAGCTCGTCACCAGCGGTGTGGGCCTCGGTGAGCGGCGGCTGGCCGAGCTGACCGGGGCCGGGCTGCGCAGTGTGCAGCTGTCGGTGCAGCACGCGGACCGCGCAGCCGCGGAACGCATCGCGGGAGCACGGTCGTTCACCGCGAAGGAACGCGCCGCCCGACTGGTCCGCGAGGCCGGACTGCCGCTCGGGCTGAACGCCGTGCTGCACCGCGGCAACCTGGACGACCTCGACTGCCTGGTCCGGCTCGCGCTCGACTGGGGTGCCGACCGGATCGAGCTGGCGAACACCCAGTACCACGGCTGGGCGGCCCGCAACCGCGCCGCGCTGCTGCCCACACCCGCCCAAGTCGAACGCGCCCGCGACCGAGTGGCCCACTGGCGTGAACGACTCGGCGACACACTGGAGTTGGTCTGGGTGGCCCCCGACCTGGTGGACGCCACGGCCAAACCCTGCATGGGCGGCTGGGGTGCCGTCTCGCTCACCGTCGCCCCGGACGGCACGGTGCTGCCCTGCCCCGCGGCCGGCACCCTGCCCGGCCTGGACCCGCCGAACGTGACCCACCGCGAACTGGCCTGGATCTGGCGGGAGTCGAGGGCTTTCAACGCCTTCCGGGGCGAGTCCTGGATGCCCGAACCGTGCCGCGCCTGCGCCCTGCGCACGGTCGACCACGGCGGCTGCCGCTGCCAGGCATACGCCCTGACCGGCGACGCCACCCGCACCGACCCCGCCTGCCGGCACGCCCCGGACCGCCGTCTCGTCGACGCGGTGGTGCACGGCGCCGCCGGCGCCGCTGATTCGCCCGTGTACGTCTACCGAGGGGGAGGACGTTGATGTGCCGACGTCTGCGGGTCGCGCTGTCCGGCGACGCGACCCCCGCCGACCCCGCCTGCCGAAACGTCCCGGACCGACCGTCGTCACGTCGGCGCGGCGGTGCACGGCTGCGCCGGCGCCGCTCGTCCGACCGCGTACGCCTACCCAGAAGGAGGACCATGAGACGCCGACGTCTGCGGGCCGCGCTGACCGCGGCGACGCTCGCCACCGCCGGCCTGGTCGCGCTGCCCGCCGCCGTGCCCCCGGCGAGCGCCGCCCCGGCGCCCGTGCCCCGCCCCGCCGCCGCCCGTGACTGGTCGACGGCCGTCGTGGACTCCACCATGGCGCGCTACACACCGGCCACCATCGGCGGCTGGTCCTACCCCGTGGGCCTGTACCTCTACGGCCAGTACCTCGTCTACCGGCGCACCCACGATCCCCGCCTGCTCGCCTACATCAAGGCCTACGTCGACCGCTTCGTGCACAGCGACGGCACGATCGCCCAGTCCTTCAACAGCCTCGACAGCATGGAGGCGGGCCGGCTGCTGGTGATCCTGCACCACGAGACCGGCCAGGACCGCTACCGCAAGGCCGCGCGGAAGATCCGCGACCGCCTGAACAGCTATCCACGCACCTCCGACGGCGGCTTCTGGCACGCCGACACCAGCAGCCGGGCCCACCAACTGTGGGCGGACGGCGCGTACATGGTGAACCCGTTCCTGGTCGAGTACGGCAGGGAGTTCGGCGACAGCGCCTACACGAACGGCGAGGCCGCCCGGCAGTTGTTCGTCTACGGCGGTCATCTCCAGGTGGCGAACGGCCTGTTGCGCCATGCCTACGACGAGTCCAGGTCGGCGAGCTGGGCCGACCCGGCCACCGGACTCGCCCCGGAGCACTGGTGCCGTGCCGTCGGCTGGTACGCCATGGCGCTGGTGAACGTCCTCGACGCGATCCCCGCCGACCAGCCCCGGCGTCCCCAACTGCTCGGCACCCTCCGGACGCTGGCCTCGGCGCTGGAGAAGTACCAGGACCCGGCGTCCGGACGCTGGTTCCAGGTGATGGACAAGGGCTCCCGGCCGGACAACTGGACCGAGACCTCCTGCTCCAGCATGTTCGCCTACGCCCTCTCCCGCGGCGTCCGACAGGGCTACCTGGACCCGCACTTCGACGCGGTCGCCCGGCGCGGCTACCAGGGCGTGCTCGCCCGGCTGTCGGTCGGAGCGGACGGCCGTACGAACCTCGCCGACATCTCCGTCGGCACCGACGTCGGCGACTACGCGTACTACGTCGGCCGCACCCGAGCCACCAACGACTTCCACGGGCTCGGGGCCTTCCTGATCATGAACGAGCAACTGCGAGGTGATTCAGTGTCATGAGCACGTCCAGAAGGGCTGTGCTGGGTGCCGCGCTCGGCGGCGCCGCCGCAGCCGTGACCGGCCTGCCGGTCACCGAGGCCCACGCCGCCTCCTGGCAGCTGAAGTGGTCGCCGTCGGCGCGTACCGACGGGCTCGGCGCCTTCGAGACCGTCGAGGACGACCGCGCGCACTCCCACCCGGCCGGCCATCCGCACATCTTCGCCACCGGCGACAACTGGCGCTTCAACATGCACACGGTCGACCGGGACACCTCCACCGACCGCCAGCGCCAGGAGGTCACCGGGCTGCGCACCGGCGCCGACAGCTATCTGAAGTGGACCGAGGGCCAGTCCTGGCGGCTCACGTACTCGATGTACATCCCGAGCACGCTGAAGGCGACGACCACCTTCACCCACATCATGCAGATGAAGCAGCCCGGCGCCGGGACCTCGCCGATCGTCGTGCAGTCGCTGCGGCGCGTGAACGGCGTACAGACCATTGAACTGCGGCTCGCCGTCGACGACATCCTCGTCGGCCGTACGAACCTCGATCCGCTGCACGACACATGGACCGACGTCGACTTCCAGATCAAGGTCGGCAACGGCTCGGCCGGTTCCGTCCGCTGGATCCTCAAGAGCGGTTCCGCCACCGTCGTCGACAGGTCCAGGTCCGGTGTCGACACCTTCCTCGCCGACCGGGTGCGGCCCAAGTGGGGCATCTACCGCTCCCTCGGTGACACCTCCGGATCCCTGCAGGACACCTACCTGCTGCTCACCAACCTCCGCGGCTACCAACTCGCCTAGAGGAGCGGACCTCGTGAAACCCGCCATCGCCGACCCGAGACGGGCGGCGGCGATCGTCCTGTGCGTCCTCGCCGTCGTCCTCGGCCTCAGCCACCCCGCCGCCCTCGCGGCCCCGCACCCTGCCACGCCCCGCCCGGCAACCGTGTACGACGTGCGCGACTACGGCGCCAAGGGCGACGGCTCGGCCAACGACACCCCCGCCATCGACAAGGCCATCACCGCGGCCAACGCGGCCGGCGGCGGCACGGTCCGCTTCCCGGCCGGCACATACAAGTCCCCGAACACCATCCACATGAAGAGCCATGTGACGCTCCAGGTCGACAAGGGCGCCACCCTCCAGGGCTCCTCCGCCGGCACCTACGACCCGCCCGAGTCCAACCCGAACGACAAGTACCAGGACTACGGGCACAGCCACTTCCACGACGCGATGATCTACGGCGACCGGCTGACCGACATCGGTTTCACCGGCGACGGGGTCATCGACGGCGCCGGCAACCTGATCACGGGCAACCCGAAGTCCGGCCAGGCCGACAAGATCCTGTCGCTGACCCGCTGCGACGGACTCCGGCTCGGCGACGGACTCACCCTGCGCCGCGGGGGCCACTTCGCCGCGCTGATCAACGGCTGCACGAACGTCGTCTCCGACCACCTCACCATCGACACCGCGAGCGACCGCGACGGCTGGAACGTCATCTCCACCACCAACGTCACGATCACCAACGCGCACATCGCCGCCAACGACGACGCCCTGGTCTTCAAGAGCGACTACGCCCTCGGCGCCAAACTCCCGAGCGGCCATGTGCGCGTGAGTGATTCCGTGCTGTCGGCGCGCTGCTGCAACGCCCTGATGTTCGGTTCCGAGACCTGCGGTGACTTCTCCGACTACCGGTTCGAGAACATCCGCATCGAAGGCGCCGACAAGTCCGGGCTCGGCATGGTCTCCATGGACGGTGCGAAGATCTCCGACGTCCACTACCGCGACATCACCATGACGAACGTGCACTCGCCGATCATGGAGAAGATCGGCACGCGCAAACGGTGCGGAAACAGTCCCGGTGTCGGCTCGATCAGCAACGTCTCCTACGACAACATCACGGCCACCGGCAACAGCCCGTCCTTCAGTCCGACCCTGTGGGGCGAGGACGGCCACCGCATCAGCGACATCACCTTCAACAACGTCAACATCACCGTCCCGGGTGGGAACGGCACCCTGTCCACCGGTGTGCCGAGCAACGACCCGAAGGACTACAACCCGAAGAGCATCGGGACGCGGCCGGCGTACGGCTGGTATCTGCACAACGCCGACGGTGTCACCTTCACCGACAGCTCCGTGAAGTTCGCGGCCGACGACGGCCGTCCCGCCTTCATCGCCAACACGGCGAGCGGCATCCGGTTGACCCGGTTCACAGCACAGAAGGGCGGCCACTCACCTCACGACCTCGGTTTCCAGTCCGTCACCGGCTACTGCGTCAGCGACAGCCACGCCACCGGCGGCGGTGCCCTGCGCGTCTCGGCCACCGGATCCAGCCAGAACTGCGCCGCCCCGGTCCGCCCGCGCGACGTCGAGAACCCCCGCCAGGCCTTCCTCCGCGCGTCCGTCGGCGGCCTGTTCCTGCACTGGGGCCTGCGCACCGCCCCCGCCCACACCAGCTGCACCGCCTGGGAGAAGGACGTCACCAGCGGCGGCTGGACGCCGGACTACTGGGTGAACGAGGCGCGCAAACTGCACACACAGTACATCGTGCTGGCGACGTTCCACAGCCGACTCGGCTACGCCCGCCCGTGGCCGTCGAAGATCCCCGGCTCCTGCTCCACCAAGCGGGACTTCCTCGGCGAGCTGATCAACGCCGCCAAGGCCAAGGGCATGAAGGTCATCCTCTACATGACCGACGACCCCCAGTGGCACGACGAGGGCGGCCATGAGTGGCTCGACTCGGCCGCCTACTCCGCCTACAAGGGCAAGAACATCGACCTGACCACCCGCGACGGCTTCGGGCAGTTCTCGTACGACAACTTCTTCGAGGTCATGGACCGCTACCCGGACCTCGGCGGCTTCTGGATCGACAACGACAACGCGTACTGGGAGAGCCACAACCTCTACGCGCAGATCTATCAGAAGCGCCCGAACTACACGCTCAGCAACAACAACGAAGACACGCCGATCATGGACATGATCAGCAATGAGCAGAAGACGGGAATGACGCCCGCCTACGACTACCCGCAGGCGATCTACACCGCCCAACCCCGGTTGACCGAGGCCGACTTCAAGCTGCCGTCGACCGGCGCCTGGTGGTACGACGGCTCGAACCCGACCGTCGACAAGATGCTCACCCTCGGCCGGCTGATCACCAACGCCGGCTCCTCGGTGAAGGCGCTCATGGCGGAGACCGCCCAGGTCAACGGGAAGTTCCCCACGAACCAGGCGGACTTCAACAACTTCGCGAACTCCTACCTCGACAAGATCTGGGAGTCCCTGCACGGCACCGATGGCGGCGGCTACATGTACGGCGGCCTCAAACCCGGCTTCTGGAACGACGGCGCCCACGGCGTCACCACCATCGCCAAGGACGACCCGAACCGGCAGTACCTCCACGTCCTGACCCCGCCGAGCACCAGCGCCCTGCGCATCCGCGACAACGGCTACCGCATCGCCTCGGTCACCAACCTCCGCACCGGCGCCCCGGTTTCCTGGTCGCAGTCCGGCGGCGTGCTCACCCTCACCGGCCTCGGCGGCTGGGACCCGTACGACACCGTCTTCAAGGTGATCACGGCGGGCCGCCAGGGCATCGCGACCGGCGTCAAGGTCACCGCGAGCACGTCCGCGAGCGGCCACCCCGGCTCCGCCGCCGGGGACGGCGACTACCTCACCTACTGGGACAACGACAAGACGCTGCCGGTCACCCTCACCTTCGACCTCGGCGCGGCGAAGAAGGTGCAGTACATCGGGCTCAACCAGCGTGAGGACTCCGTCGCCTACGCCCGCTCCGCCACCGAACAGTCCGCGCGGATCAAGGGCTACAAGGTCTACCTCAGCGATGACGGCAGGAACTGGGGCAGCCCGGTGAACACCGGTCAGCTGCCCAGCGCCCGCGGCATCCAGGGCATCGACCTGCCCGGCACCACGGCCCGCTACGTCCGCCTCGAGGTCGACACCACCTGGGCGGCCTCCAGCGACACCACCCGCTACCAGCGGCTGCGGATCGACGAGGCCTGGATCGGCACGTCGTACGCCACGCCGGCGGCCACTTACACCCCGTCTTCCGGCAACGGGCAGTCCTCGCGCCCCACCATGGGCTGGAGCAGCTGGAGTTTCGTGCGCAGGCAGCCGACCGAGGCGAAGATCAGGGCACAGGCCGACGCGCTGGCGTCGAGCGGCCTGCGGGACCACGGATTCGTCCAGGTCAACCTCGACGACTTCTGGCAGAAATGCGACACCAACGGGTTCGTCGTCGACTCCTACGGCCGCTGGACCGTGGACACCGCCAAGTTCCCGGGCGGCATCAAGGCCCTCGCCGACTACGTCCATGCCAAGGGGCTGAAATTCGGCTTCTACGTCACCCCCGGCATCGCGAAGAACGCCGTGCTGAAGAACACCCCGATCGAGGGCACGCCGTACCACGCGCAGGACATCGCGGACACCTCGAAGACCGAGAAGAACTACAACTGCAAGAACATGTACTACCTCGACTACGCGAAGCCCGGCGCCCAGGAGTTCGTCAACTCCTGGGCCAGGCAGTTCGCTTCATGGGGCGTCGACTACCTGAAGATCGACGGCGTGGGCAGCCAGGACGTCCCCGACGTCCAGGCCTGGGACAAGGCCCTGCGCGCCACCGGGCGGCCCATCACCTTCGCCCTGTCCAACAACCTCCCCCTCGACCACGCCACCACCTGGCGCGCGCTCGCCAACAGCTGGCGCACCCAGGGCGACGTCGAGTGCTACTGCGGGCCCGGCCCCAACGGAAGCGGTTATCCGCTCACGAACTGGTCGCACGTCTCCACCCGCTTCGACTCGGCCGCCGCCTGGCAGCCGTACGCCGGGCCCGGCGGCTGGAACGACCTGGACTCCCTGGAGATCGGCAACGGCGACCAGGCGGGACTCACCGCCGACCAGCGCCGATCCCAGTTCACCCTGTGGTCGATGGCGGCGGCACCGCTGCTGCTGGGCACCGACCTGACCCACCTCGACCCGGTCGACAAGGCGATGCTCACCAACGACCGGCTGATCGGCGTGGACCAGGACGGGGTCGCGGCGAAACGGATCGTGAACAGCGGTGTCAAGCAGGCCTGGAGCAAGCGGGAGAGCGACGGGGACTACGTGGTGGCCCTGTTCAACAGCGGAACCTCGCGCAGCGCCACGGTCACCGTGAACTGGTCCCAGGCCGGCTTCACCGGCTCCGGTGACGTCACCGACCTGTGGTCCGGCTCCGACAAGGGCACGGTCGCCGGCTCCTACAGCGCGACCCTCCGCCCCGGCGAGACCCGGCTCGTCCGGGTCAGGCCCACCGCCCCCGCCACGGCGCTCGCGGCGTCCCCCGGCATGGCCGTCGCCCCGTACGAGTACCTCGGCTGGGGCAGCCCGCCGGACCCGGCCCAGGTGATGTCGGCGACCGGCGTCAAGTGGTTCACCCTCGCCTTCGTCCTGTCCGACGGCACCTGCAACCCCAAGTGGGACGGCAGCCGGCCGCTGACCGGCGGCAGCGACCAGGCCGCGATCGACCGCATACGGTCCGCGGGCGGCGACGTGATCGTCTCCGTCGGCGGCTGGAGCGGCGCCAAGCTGGGAGAGAAGTGCTCCAGCGCGGCCAGGCTGGCGTCCGCGTACCAGAAGGTCATCAGCGCGTACCGGCTGCGGGCGCTCGACATCGACATCGAGCACACCGAGGGGTCGAACGCCACCGTCCGCCAGCGTGTCGTGGACGCCCTGAAGACCGTGAAGGCGAACAACCCCGGCCTGAAGACGGTCATCACCTTCGGTACCACCACCAGCGGCCCCGACGCCACCGGCATCGACATGATCCAGCGCGCGGCCAGGTCCGGCCTGGCGAACGACGTCTGGTGCGTCATGCCGTTCGACTTCGGCGGCGGCACCACGAACATGGGCACCCTCACCACGCAGGCCATGGAGGGCCTCAAGGCCCGGGTCAAGGCTGCCTACGGCTACGACGACGCCACCGCCTACGCCCGCATCGGCCTGTCGTCGATGAACGGAAAGACCGACGACTCCGGTGAGCGCGTCCGCGTCGCCGACTTCCGGACCATGCTCGCCTACGCCCGGCAGCACCACATCGCGCGGCTCACCTACTGGTCCGCCAACCGCGACCGCCCCTGCGGCGCCGGCACCGACGGCGACTCCTGCAGCGGCGTGTCGCAGCAGCCGTACGACTACCTCAAGGTCTTCACCCAGTATGCGGGCTGAGGGGAAACAAGGGGAAACACCCATGCATCTGAAGAGAGTTCTGCCGTACGGCCTCGCCGCCGTCCTCGCACTGCCCCTGTCCGGCCTGGGCCAGGGCACCGCCCTCGCCGCCACCGACTACCAGGCCGAGGACGCCCTGATCTCCCAGGGTGCCGTCGCCACCAACCACACCGGCTACACGGGAACCGGTTTCGTCGACTACACCAACGTCAAGGGCTCCTACGTGGAGTTCACGGTCAGCGCGGCCTACGCCGGCCCGGCCTCGGTCAGTCTGCGGTACGCCAACGGCACCACAGCCGACCGGCCGATGGACCTCTCCGTCAACGGCACCGTCGTCGCGCCCGCCGTCTCCTTCCCGGCCACGGCGGACTGGAACACCTGGGCCGCCAAGTCCGTCAACGTCACCCTGAAGGCGGGCAGCAACAGGATCCGGGCGACGGCCACGACGGCCAACGGCGGCCCCAACCTCGACCGCCTGAGCCTCGGCACGCCGAGCGACACCCAGGCCCCCACCCGCCCCGGGCAGCCCTCCTGCTCGGACATCGGCGAGGACCACCTGACCCTTTCCTGGGGCGCCTCGACTGACGACGTGGGTGTCGCGGCGTACGACCTCTACGAGCACGGCAACAAGATCGGCGAGGCGCCGGGCAACGCGACGTCGAAGACACTGACCGGGCTCGCCCCGAACACCACCTACGACCTGACGGTCATCGCCCGTGACGCGGCCGGCAACACCTCGCCCGCCAGCCCGGTCGTCGACTGCACCACCAAGCCGAGCTCCGACACCACACCGCCGACCGCGCCCGGCACCCTGCACACCGCCGGTGTCACCTCGAACACGGTCGACCTCACCTGGGGCGCCTCGACCGACGACCGCGCGGTCACCGCCTACGACGTGCGCAGCGACACCACCGTCTACAAGACCGTCACCAGCGGAACGTCCACCACGCTCACCGGGCTCGCCTGCGACAGCCCGTACAGCCTGAACGTCGTCGCCCGTGACGCCGCCGGCAATGTCTCCGCGCCCAGCAACACGGTCACCTTCACCACCAGCGCCTGCGCCACCGACGGCGGTGTCCCGTCCTCCATCGCCACGCTCTCCACCGGCTGGACCATCCCCTGGGGCACCTACTGGATGCCCGACGGCCAGTCCGCCCTGGTCACCGAGCGGGACGCCTTCCGGGTCTGGAAGCTGACCAAGAGCGGCACGAAAACGCAGGTGGGCACGGTTCCCAACGCCGTCACCACCAACGGCGAGGGCGGCCTGCTCGGCGTCGCCGTCGACCCCAAGTGGGAGAGCAACCACTACGTGTACTTCATGCACACCGCCGCCGAGGGCAACCGGATCGTCCGCATGACCTACGACGGCACGACGCTCAGCGACTACAAGGTGCTGCTGCAGGGCATCAAGAAGAACCGCTACCACAACGGCGGCCGCCTCGCCTTCGGCCCCGACGGCTACCTGTACGTCTCCACCGGCGAGGCCCAGCAGCCCGACCTCGCGCAGGACAAGAACTCCCTCAACGGCAAGATCCTGCGCATGACCACCGACGGCAAGCCGGCCCCCGGCAACCCGTTCGGCAACTACGTCTACTCGTACGGCCACCGCAACCCGCAGGGTCTCGCCTTCGACCGCAACGGCCGGCTGTGGGAGGCGGAGTTCGGCAACAGCTCCAAGGACGAGCTCAACCTCATCAAGCCCGGCGCCGACTACGGCTGGCCGACCTGCGAGGGCAGCTGCAACGTCGCCGGCATGACGAACCCCAAGGCCACCTGGAACGTCTCCGAGGCCTCGCCGAGCGGCATCGCCGTCGTCCGCAACGTGATCTACATGGCGTCCCTGCGAGGCGAACGCCTGTGGCGGATCCCCATCAACGGCGACACCGAGAGCGTCGGCACACCGAGCGCGTACTACGTCGGCACCTACGGCCGACTCCGTACGGTCACCAAGGTCCCGGGCGCCGACCAGCTGTGGCTGTCCACCACCAACTGCGACAACAACGGAGGTGCCGCCGCCGGGTCCGACAAGATCTTCAAGGTGACGATCAGTTGACGCTCCATCAGGAGGATCACGTCCGGTAGAGGGCCTCGACCTCGTTGTCGTACGCCTTCTCGATCGCCTTCCGCTTCAGCTTCAACGACGGTGTGAGCAGGCCGTGTTCCTCGGTGAACGGCTGCGCGAGGATGCGGAAGGTACGGATCGACTCGGCCTGGGAGACGAGGGTGTTGGCGGCGACCACCGCCCGCCGCACCTCCGTCTCCAGGTCGGGGTCGCGCACCAGCTGGACCGGGGTCATCCTCGGCTTTCCGCGCATCTGCAGCCAGTGCTCGACGGCCTCCTGGTCGAGGGTGACCAGGGCGGCGATGTAGGGGCGGTCGTTGCCGACGACGATGCACTGGTTGACCAGCGGATGCTCGCGGACCCGCTCCTCCAGCACACCGGGGGAGACGCTCTTGCCGCCGGAGGTCACCAGGATCTCCTTCTTGCGGCCGGTGATGGTCAGATAGCCGTCCTCGTCGAGCGAGCCGAGGTCACCGGTGGCCAGCCAGCCGTCGTGCAGGGTCTCGTCGGTGGCCTTCGGGTTGTTGAGATAGCCCTGGAAGACGTTTCCGCCGTACAGCCAGATCTCCCCGTCGTCACCGATGTGCACGGTCACCCCGGGGATGGCCTGGCCGACGGTGCCGTAGCGGGTGCGCTCGGGCGGGTTGGCGGTCGCCGCGGCCGTCGACTCGGTCAGGCCGTAGCCCTCGTAGATCTGCACACCGGCGCCCGCGAAGAACAGGCCCAGCCGGCGGTCCATCGCGGAACCACCGGACATGGCGTTGCGGATCCGGCCGCCCATCGCCGCGCGGACCTTGGAGTAGACGACCTTGTCGAAGAACTGGTGCTGCATGCGCAGCCCCGCCGACGGGCCGGGCCCGGTGCCCCACGCCCTGGCCTCCACGGCCTCCGCGTACTTCACCGCGATGTCGACCGCCTTCTCGAACGGCCCCGACTTGCCCTCCTTCTCCGCCTTCCGGCGGGCCGCGTTGAACACCTTCTCGAAGATGTACGGCACCGCGAGGATGAAGGTCGGTTTGAACGCCTGCAGGTCGGGCAGCAGGGCGGCGGCGTTCAGCTGCGGCTGGTGCCCGAAGCGGACCCGGCCGCGGATCGCGGCGACCTCCACCATCCGCCCGAAGACGTGCGCGAGCGGCAGGAACAGCAGGGTGGAGGCCTCGTCGTCCTTCTTGGTGTGGAACACCGGCTGCCACCGCTGGATCATCGTGTCCGCCTCGTACATGAAGTTGGCGTGCGAGAGGACACAGCCCTTGGGGCGGCCGGTGGTGCCCGAGGTGTAGATGATGGTGGCGACCGAGTCCGGGGTGACCGCCTGCCGGTGCCGGTGCACCAGGTCGTCGTCCAGGTGCGCCCCGGCGTCGTACAGCTCCTGCACACAGCCGGAGTCCAGCTGCCACAGCTGCCGCAGCTGCGGGAGCCGGTCGATGACGGTGGCGATGGTCATCGCGTGGTCCTCGTGCTCCACGATCGCCGCGGACACCTCGGCGTCGTACAGCATCCAGAAGCACTGCTCGGCCGAGGACGTCGGGTAGACGGGCACCACCTGGGCGCCGATCGACCACAGGGCGAAGTCGAACAGGGTCCACTCGTAGCGGGTGCGGGACATGATGGCGACGCGGTCGCCGAAGCGGATGCCGCGGGCGAGGAGGCCCTTGGCGAGGGCCATGACCTCGTCGCGGAACTCGGCGGAGGTCACCTCCCGCCACTGCCCGGAGGCGTCCTTGCGTCCGAGGGCGACGTGTGCCGGGTCCGTCCGGGCATGCTCGAAGACCGCGTCGGCCAGACCGCCCACCGGCGGTGCCGACGTGAGCGGCGGGTTGGTGAACTCGCGCAAACCTCGCTCCCCGATCCTCGCTGCTTGGTCAGGCCCGTGATGCTCGGCACAGCGCGGTGAAAGCTACCCCACGCCGTCACCGGGCGGGAGGGGGTCGGAAACCGAGCAAACCTCACGTTTCCCCCGGGCGGTGACCGGAAAATGCCCGCACATGGGGAAGGGCCGGACACAATACTGACGGGTCAGTAAGTTTCGGTGCCGTAATCTCCACCGAATCTGTACGCGGCGATTACGGCGCACATCATACCGATCATCACATATCCGACACCGCGTTCCCCGCCTCCGCCTTCTCCGCCGCTGCCCAGGCGCCCCTCCGCCGCACGGGCCGGTCCGCCCGCACGAGCAGCAGCACCAGCGCGCCCGCGACCGTACCCGCGTTCCCCGCCACAGCACGGTGCCGAGAACGGCCACGCCGACCGCGTACCCGAGCTGCCGCACGGTGTTCACCGCACCGCCCGCCATCCCGGCCCGGCCCGCATCGAACCCGAGGACGAACCCCTGCCGGCCGCGCGCTGTGAATCACCGCCGCGCCGGCCGCCCTGCACTCCGTCGGCGAGGCCCTGACCGCACACATGGAGACGGCCTGGGTCTCCGCCACGGCCGGGCCGTCCGACCTCGCCGCCACCGCGCCGGCCCGCAGCACCGCCGGTCTCCCTGCTGACCGCCCTCAGTCACCCCGCTGCCGCAGCCGCTCCCCGCCCGCCAGGACGGCCGCGGCCAGCGCGTCCGCCGCTTCCTCCGCCGTGTCCCGGCGCCGGCCGTGGACGAGGACGAAGTCGACCTTGCCGAGGTCGGGCAGCCCGGCACGGTCCGGCAGGCGGAAGAGGCCGGGCGGGATCAGGTGCCGGGAGTGGGCCATCACGCCGAGCCCGGCGCGGGCCGCCGCGATCAGCCCGTTGAGGCTGCCGCTGGTGCACACGATTCGCCAGGCGCGGCCCTCCCGCTCCAGCGCCTCCAGCGCGCGGGCCCGGGTGATGCCCGGCGGGGGATACACGATCAGCGGGACGGGCCGGTCCGCGTCCAGGCGCAGCCGCTCGGCGCCGATCCACACCAGGTCGTCGCGCCAGACCAGTTCGCCACGCGGGTCCTGCGGGCGCCGCTTGGCGAGGACCAGGTCCAGCTTCCCGGCGGCCAGCTGCTCGTGCAGGGTGCCGGACAGCTCCACGGTCAGCTCCAGGTCGACCTCCGGATGGTCGTGGCGGAAGCCCTCCAGGATCTCCGGCAGCCGGGTGAGCACGAAGTCCTCGGACGCGCCGAAGCGCAGCCGGCCGCGCACCCGGGTGCCGGTGAAAAACGCCGTCGCCTGCTCGTGGACCCGCAGGATCCGGCGGGCGAAGCCCAGCATCGCCTCGCCGTCCTCGGTGAGCTCCACCGCATGGGTGTCCCGGGTGAACAGCTGCCGCCCGGTCGCGTCCTCCAGCCGGCGCACATGCTGGCTGACCGTGGACTGGCGCAGCCCCAGCCGGCGAGCGGCCTGCGTGAAGCTCAGCGTCTGGGCGACCGCGAGAAAGGTGCGCAGATGCGTCGGGTCGTACACGGTGCGAGGTTATCGCGGAATGCGATGACGGTCAGAGTGGTATGCGGGATTCCCGATCGGTCCTCCGCAGAGGAAGATGAACGAGGGGCCCTGCGGGGCCGCACCGGAACGAAAGCAAGAGAGCAATCGGAGCAATCGGAGCACCGTGAAACGCCTGCGCTGGCCGAGCTGGATGCCGATCGACCCGTACATCGTCCTGCTGCTGGGGACGGTGGGGCTCGCCGCCCTGTTCCCGGCGCACGGCACCGGCGCCGCCGTGGCCTCGGGCGCGTCGACGGCCGCGATCGCCTTCCTCTTCTTCCTCTACGGCGCCCGGCTCTCCACCCGGGAGGCGCTGGACGGACTGCGCCACTGGCGGCTCCACGTCACCGTGCTGGTCTGCACGTTCGTCCTCTTCCCGGTGTTCGGGCTGGCGGCGCGCGCTCTGGTGCCGGTGCTGCTGACCCAGCCGCTCTACCAGGGGCTGCTCTTCCTGACGCTGGTGCCGTCCACGATCCAGTCGTCCATCGCGTTCACCTCGATCGCCCGCGGAAACGTCCCCGCGGCGATCTGCGCGGGCTCCTTCTCCTCCCTCGTCGGCATCGTCCTCACCCCGCTGCTGGCGGCCGCACTGCTCGGCAACAGCGGCGGGGGGTTCTCGGCCGACTCACTGGTCAAGATCGTGCTCCAGCTGCTGGTGCCGTTCCTCGCGGGACAGGTGCTGCGGCGCTGGATCGGCCGCTTCGTCGCCCGGCACAAGAAGGTCCTCGGACTGGTCGACCGCGGCTCGATCCTGCTGGTCGTCTACACCGCCTTCAGCGAGGGCATGACCCGGGGCATCTGGCACCAGGTCAGCCCCGCCCGGCTCGGCGGGCTGCTCGCCGTCGAGGCCGCCCTGCTCGCCGTGATGCTCCTGCTGACCTGGTACGGCGGCAGGGTGCTCGGCTTCGGCCGGGAGGACCGGATCGCCATCCAGTTCGCCGGCTCGAAGAAGTCCCTCGCCTCCGGGCTGCCCATGGCCAGTGTCCTCTTCGGTGCGCACGCCTCCCTCGCCGTGCTGCCGCTGATGCTCTTCCACCAGATGCAGCTGATGGTGTGCGCGGTCATCGCCAGGCGCCGGGCCCGGGACCCGGAAAAGGCCCCGGGCGGTGTCGGCGCGTCAGCCGCTCACATGGTCCAGGGGCAGCCACAGGACCGTGTCCTTCGGTGACCTGAGCGCCTTCGGGTCCGACAGTTCCCCGTCGGTCAGGGCCCGGTCCCATACGTGCACCTCGTCCATGGCGCCGGTGAAGAAGGCCCGGCTGTCCATGCGCTGACCGATGTGCACGCCGAAGGGGGAGTTACGGCTGACCGACCCCGGTATGTCGGCGACGGAGGTCTCCGTACCGTCGACGAACAACGTCAGCCGCCCCCCGCCCCGGCGCAGCACCAGGTGATGCCACCTGCCGTCGTTGTACGCGGTGCCCGTGCGGACGTAGGCGGTCTGCGGCGCCATCGCCCCGTCCCGTACCGTGATCAGCCCCTGTATCCGGTTGTTCGCCGGCTCCCCGCGCACCCACACCTGCGGCTGGGTGGTGCCGACACCGCCCATCCACAGCAGCGGCTGCTCCCCGGTCGTGGCCGTGTACCGGAACCACAAGGAGGCCGTGAAGTCCTTCGTCCCCAGGGGCAGCTCGGTGCGGAAAGGCAGGCGTACGGCGTCGTCGGTGCCGTCGAACTCCAGCGCGCCGCCGAAGACCCCCTTCGTCTCCCGGGCGCCTCCGAGCACCGCGGCCGGGCGGGCGTGCGGGGCGAGGTCGGCGGTGACCGGGTCGGGGCCGCGGCGCGGGACGAGCCAGCCCTCGGTGAAGCGGGCGAAGCGGATCTCGTCGCGCGCGTCCACCGCGCCGCCCTCGTAGATCAGGCCCACCGTGTCCGCGTCGGCGCGCACCAGGTCGGAGTAGCCGGACCAGTCCGTGGTGACGACCGTGCCGCGGTCCACGCTGTCCCAGGTGCGGCCGCCGTCGTAGGAGGAGCGGATCATCATGGCGCGCCGCCGGTCGGGGTCGCCGGGGCAGGCCAGCAGCAGGCGGTCGCCGAGGCGCAGCAGGGAACCCTGCACCTGCGGGGCGTACAGGTCGGGCAGGTCGTGGAAGGGCGCGGTGAAGCTGCCCCCGCCGTCGCGGCTGACGGCCTGGGTGCGGTGACCGAGGTCGGTGCCGTCCTGCTCCCGGCCGCTGACCAGGATGGAGCCGTCGCCGCGCTCGGCGAGGGCGAGTTCGGACGGCTTCTGCCGGAAGGTGCCGTCGTCGGCGATCGGCCAGGTGTCGGTGGCGCCGATCCGCCAGTGGCCGCCGTGGTCGTCGCTCACGATCAGCGCCGCGTGGTTGGCGGTGACCCGGCTGCCGTCCCAGGTCTCGGTGTTGACGCCGAAGACCAGCCGGCCCGCGTAGCGGCCCCGGGTGAGCTGGATGCCGTGCGCGGGCCCGGTCGCGTACCAGGAGTTCCAGTCGGCGGGCAGGATCTCCGGGCTCAGATCGCGCGGCACGGACCAGGTCCGGCCGTCGTCGTCGCTGTACTGGAGGTGCGGGGTGCGGTCGCAGGGGATCGAGCAACTGGCGCCGTCGGTACGGCCGGTGTTGTACGTCTCCGCGAGCCAGACCCGGCCCGTTGCGCGGTCCACGATCGGCGCCGGGTTGCCGTGCGTGTCACCGGCACCCTCGTTGACCACCTGCAGCGGGCCCCAGGTGCGGCCGCCGTCGGTGGAGCGCCTGAGCACGATGTCGATGTCGGCGGCGTCCCCGCAGTTGAGGACCCGGCCCTCGGCGAACGCCAGCAGGGTGCCGTCGGTCGTCCTCACGATCGCCGGTATGCGGAAGCAGGCGTAGCCGGGTTCCTGGGAGGCCTTGAAGAGGACCTGCTGTGTGAACTCGGGTCCACCTGCGGGGGATTGGGCGTGTGCCGGGTGAGGGTTTGCGAGCGGCACCAGGAGCAGTGCCGCCGTGGTGAGGGCGGTGGCGAGTACGGCTCTGAGACGGGCGCGAAGACCTGACGGCATGTGCGACCTGCCCTTCGTCGGCGGACATCCGGACATCCGGACATCCCATCTCCAACGTGCGCCCCATAGACGGTAGTTGGGGCCAGGGCGCCTCACAAGAAGCGTGCAGCACAAGGAGCGCGCACCGGGCCTACGGGCGCAGCACCACCTTGCCGAGGTTGGCCCGCCGCTCGATCGTCTCGTGTGCCTTCGCCGCGTCCTCCAGGGCGAACTCGGCGTGCACGGCGGGTTTCAGGGTCCCCTCGGCGAACAGCCGCCACAGCTCCCGGCGCCACTGCTCGTACAGGTCGGGCCGGCCTCGGGCGATCAGCGCCATCTGGAAGCCGATCACCGACTTGGCGCCCACCAGCAGGTCGTACGCCTGGACGGTGCCGCCGCCCGAGCTGTAGGCGACGAGGCGGCCGTGCGGGGCCAGGGCGGCGAGGGCGGGGGTGAGCAGGGCACCGCCGACGGCGTCCAGGACGCAGTCCACGGGATCTCCCCAGCTGTCGTCGCCGTAGTGGACACAGTCGTCCGCGCCGAGCGAGTGGACGAACTCGGCCTTGCCCGGGTCGGACACGGCCCCCACCACCCGCCCGGCGCCCCGCGCCCGCGCCAGCTGCACGGCGAGGTGGCCGATCCCGCTGGCCGCCGCCGTGACGAGGACCGCCTCGCCCGGCGTCGGCCGCGCCGCCTCCAGCGCCCCGTACGCCACCAGGCCGCTGCGCACCAGCGCGATCGCGTCCACGGCGTCGGCGCCGTCCGGTACGGGGGAGGCCATGGCCTCGTGCAGCAGGGCGAAGTCGGCGTACCCGTGCCCGAAGCACATCCCCGTCACCTGCTCGCCCGGCCGGAAGCGGGTCGCGCCCTCGCCGACCGCCACCACCTCGCCGGCGATCTCGCCGCCCAGTGCGATCGGCTCGGCGGCCTCGGTGACCTTGCGGACCACGGGCAGGGTGACGCCGATCGCGGCGCAGCGCACCAGCAGCTCGCCGGGGCCGGGCTCGGGGACGGGTGCCTCCTCCAGGAACAGCGGGCCGCCGGTGGATTCGTACCGGACGCGACGCATCGCACACACCTCCAGGGCCGGGTGTATCCCGGCGCGTCGAGCGTGGGAACACCCAAAAATTCGTTGGGAGCCCCAACGGTATCCGAGTTTCGTTGGGAGGTCCAACGATTTCTGGGTTAGGCTGCCGGCATGGCCGAAGCACCCCTGCCCGCGATCCGCTCCCTGCCCAGCTGGCTCCTCGGCCGCGCCGCCGCCCGGGGCCGCGCCCTGGTCGCCGACGCGCTCGCGGCCGAGGGCCAGAGGATGTGGCACCACGTGGTCCTCTCCGCCGTCCGCGACCTCCAGCCCGTCGCCCAGGCCGACCTCGGCCGCAGCGTGGGCCTGGACCCCAAGGACCTGGTCGGCGTGCTCAACGACCTGCAGTCCGCCGGCCATGTCCTCCGCGCCCCCGACCCCAGGGACCGCCGCAAGAACGCCGTGACCCTCACCGACGACGGCGCCCGCCTCCTCCTGCGCTGCGAGAAGGCGGCCCGCGAGGCCAACGACGTGCTCCTCGCCCCGCTGTCAGCCGCCGAACGCGATCAGTTCACGGGCCTGTTGATCCGGATTTCCGGCACGGACGGCTGACGGCGGCTAACGTTCCGTCATGACCGCAGCTCCCGTCCTCGACCCGCAGCGCACCGCCCTGGTCCTCGTCGACCTGATGGAACGCATCGTCGCGCTGCCCCTGGAACCCCGCAAAGGCACCGAAGTGCTGGCCACCGCAGAGGAGTTGGCGCACACCTTCCGCACCGCCGGCGCTCCCGTCGTCCTCGTCCGGGTCGAACGCCCCTCGCTCGCCGAACAGCCGCCCGGCAGCTCACTCGTGCCCGGCCTCGCCGGACACGGCGACCTGGAGGTGGTCAAGCGGACCATAGGCGCCTTCCAGGGCACCGGCCTGGACGAGCGGCTGCGCGAACGCGGCGTCACCACCCTGGTGTTCGGCGGCATCGCCACCAACCTCGGCGTCGAGTCCACCGCCCGCGCCGCCGCCGACCTCGGCTACGACCTCGTCTTCGTCGAGGACGCCATGGCCGCCTTCACCGCCGCCGAGCACGAGGCGTCCGTCCGGCTCGACTTCCCCCGGCTCGGCACGGTGGTGACCGCCGCCGACGTACGCCTCACCCCCGCCTGAGTCCTCACACCGGCGTCCCGCCCCCGTCCACGACCACCACCGAACCGGTGGTCCTCCGCCGCGTCGCTGCCGGTGCGGCGGATCGGGGAGCCGGGGAGTCCCTCGGCTGAGGCGGGGCCCGGCGGCGCAGGGGGCGCTCCCCGCCGGCCCGGGCCCCGCCGCCGTGCCGCGGGGAGGCGTCTCAGCCCTGGGCGGCCGCCTCTCGCAGGGCGATGCGATCCTCGCCCGCGTACACGTTCATCGAGCTGCCCCGCAGGAACCCCACCAGCGTCAGACCCGTCTCCGCGGCCAGGTCCACCGCCAGCGACGACGGCGCCGACACTGCGGCCAGCACCGGGATGCCCGCCATCACCGCCTTCTGCGCCAGCTCGAACGACGCCCGCCCGGACACCAGGAGGATCACCCGCGACAGCGGCAGACCGCCGTTCTGCAGCGCCCGCCCGACCAGTTTGTCGACCGCGTTGTGCCGGCCCACGTCCTCCCGTACGTCCAGCAGCTCCCCGTCCTCGGTGAACAGGGCCGCCGCGTGCAGGCCCCCGGTCCGGTCGAACACCCGCTGGGCCGCCCGCAGCCGGTCGGGGAGGCTCGCCAGCAGCTCCGGGGTGACCCGGACCGGGGGAGTGTCGGCGATCGGGAAGCGCGCGGTCGTCCGTACGGCGTCCAGGCTGGCCTTGCCGCACAGGCCGCACGAGGAGGACGTGTAGACGTTCCGCTCCAGGGTGAAGTCCGGGAGGGCGACGCCGGGCGCGGTCTTCACGTCGACCACGTTGTAGGTGTTCGAGCCGTCCGCCGTCGCCCCCGCGCAGTAGACGATGTTCTGCAGGTCGTCCGCGGTCGCCAGCACACCCTCGCTGACCAGGAACCCCGCCGCCAGCGCGAAGTCGTCGCCCGGTGTGCGCATGGTGATCGCGAGCGGTTTGCCGTTGAGGCGGATCTCCAGGGGTTCCTCGGCGACGAGGGTGTCCGGCCGGGTGGAGAGCGCCCCGTCCCGGATGCGGAGGACCTTGCGTCGTTCCGTGACTCGTCCCATGTCCTGATCAGCCCCGGTTCTGTACGTGCTGGTAGCCGAAACGGCCCTTGATGCAGAGATTGCCGTGGGTCACCGGGTTGTCGTGCGGCGAGGTGACCTTCACGATCTCATTGTCCTGCACATGGAGCGTGAGGGTGCAGCCCACTCCGCAGTACGCGCACACCGTGGACGTCCGGGTCTGCCGGGACTCGTCCCAGGTGCCCGCCGCCCGCATGTCGAACTACGTCCTCGGCGCCAGCGCCCCGGTCGGGCACACCTCGACGCAGTTCCCGCAGTACACGCAGGCCGAGTCGGTGAGCGGAGCGTCGTGCTCGACGGCGATCCGGGCGACGAAACCGCGCCCGGCGACCGAGATCGCGAAGGAGTTCTGCCACTGGTCGCCGCAGGCGTCGACGCACTTGTATCACGGGATGCACTTGCCGTAGTCGCGCACATACAGCTCGTTGTCGATCCTCGGTCCCTCGTTCACCCGGGCCGCGTCGGGGCCAAAACGGCCGGGCTTCGCGTCGTACTCCTTGATCCACCCGGCGACCTCCGGTGTGGTCGACAAGTCGACCGAGGAGGCGAGCAGCTCCAGGACGATCTTCCGGCTGTGCCGGGCGCGCTCGGTGTCGGTGCGGACCTCCATCCCCGGCTCCGCCCTGCGCGAGCAGGCCGGCACCAGCGTCCGCTAGTGCTGTGACCGCATAGGTTCGCCGGGTCCGCGGGGTGTACCCATGCCGGGGTGTGACGTCACTTCCTCGTTCTGAGAGGTGTAGCTCCTTATCTACAAAGAGTCCGATGCAAAGAAGTAGTTGCATCGAACTCTTTGCAAGCCTATCTTTGTACGCATGGAGGAGCCACAGGACCCCCAGGTCCACAGTCTCGACGCGCGCTCGCTGCGCGGACTCGCACATCCACTCCGTATGCAACTGCTGAATGCCCTTCGGCGCGGCGGCCCTGCCACCGCATCACAACTGGCCGAGAAGCTCGGTGAGTCCAGCGGCGCCACCAGTTACCACCTGCGTCAGCTCGCCGCGCACGGCTTCGTCGAGGACGTACCGGAGCAAGGCAAGGGGCGGGAGCGGTGGTGGAAGGCGGTCCACATGGGCGTGCGCTTCGACGAGGCACTACTCAAGGACCGCGACCCCGAGGTGCGAGGGGCCGCCGACCTGTTCATGCACGAGGTTGCGAACCAGCACACCAGGGATCTGGCGACCTGGCTCGGTACCCGAGAAGACTGGTCCGAGGCATGGAATCGCTCGTCGGATGTGAGCGACTGGACCCTGAGCCTGACACCCGAGCTCGCCTCGGAACTTATCGAAAAGATGCACGACCTCGTAGAGAGCTACCGCGCATTGGCCCCCAAAGCCGCCACCCCGGACACCGAGCAGGTGCGCATCCACACGCACGTCCTCCCTATCCGCACGGACCGAGAGGCCAACTGATGCACCCCGAGACCCACCTTGCCCTGCACAACACCCGCGCCGCCGAACTCCGCGCCGAAGCCAACGCGTACCGTCTCGCCGCCGTGGCCCGGCGCCACCGGGACCTTCGCGCCCGTCTGGGCTGGGTCCTCGTGGAGGTCGGCCTGCGGCTGACCTCGACCCCCAAGACCGCAACTGCTATCCCATATGCGCGGTGAAGCAGCGGACTCAGAGGTTGTCAGGCTGAGGCGGCGAAGGGGCGTCCGCCCCAACGGATGCCCTTCTCACTACGAATGCGGGCGCGCTCACGCCGTTGGGCGGCCAATACGTCGGGATGGCGGGCGTTCTTGTTTCGCCAGCGCAGATAGGCGTGCAGGGCGCGCGTCTGCCTGGTGTGGTTGCGGTGGTTGGAGTTGGCGACGGTGAACTGCCGCAGTGGTCCGAAGTGGGCCTCGATCGGATTGGCCCAGGACGCGTAGGTCGGGGTGAAGCACAGGTTGACCTTGTTCTTCTTCGCCCAGCGGCGGATGTCGGCGCCTTTGTGGGCGGACAGGTTGTCCAGAATGACGTAGATCGGGGCGCCGTCGGGTCGGGCGGCGCGGATCGATTTCAGTGCGGCCAGGGTGTTCGCGGCGCCCTTCTTGCGACGATTGACGCCCCACAAGGTGTCGTCACCGATCGAGTAGCAGCCATGGAAGTAGCGCACCCCGTGAGTGCGGTGGTAGGTCGCGGGATGCCGATCGGGCCGGCCTTGCTCGGCCCAGCACGACCCGGCGGTGGGCCGGATGCCGAGCGGTCCGAACTCGTCGAACGCGAAGACACGGTCCGGGTACCGCCCCAGCACCTCTTCGATGCGGTTCAGCTTGGCGTCGCGCTCGGGGTCGGGCGACTCCTTCCACGTCTTGGTCCGCTGGAAGGTGACGCCGCGGCGGGCAAGCAGGCACCGTAACGCCTCGCGGCCGATCCGGATCACACGACCGTGCACTTTCCGCAGGTAGGCGGCGAGTTTTCGGATCGACCAGCGGGTGAAGGGCTGGCCGAGCTTGGTCGGGCGGGTAGTGGCCGTCTGGACGACGAAGTCCTCGTCGTCAGTGCTGAGCAGACACCCCATGACATTTGAGGTCAAGCGGCCTGGAGGTGGGCGTGGTGCGACCAGGCGGTCGCCTCGTCGTAGAGGGTGCGGGACTTG